>CAYIGH010000027.1:0-13738 GCA_964362915.1 Candidatus Woesearchaeota archaeon
TGACCTCGAGACTGGAGCGGAACCTCACAGGCTCGAGCTGGAAGAAGAATTTGGGAAAAATCTGGTTTTCACGAAGAAAATTTGTGTAAGCAAAAAGATTTTTCTCTTTATCCCCTGTTCAGCGATTTTTGATTTATCAAAAACACGAGTGAGCAAGAAGCGACCTCGTGAGTTTCTAATTCTCCGCATTAATATTTCTAAAATCTCTCTTAGTTTAGGTGGGCTTTTAACCATCCAATTAAATTTAAGGTGCGCGCCCTTCTTTGCTTCTTTCTTTTTAAGAAAGAAGATGAAATAATCTTCTGGTATTTTAGTTCTGAAAAAAAGATTTTGGTTTAAATTTTGCTGGCTTTTGGCTAAATAGTTTATTCCAATCAATTTCCTTAATCCCATTTTCAATTAAATAATCCTCAATTAAATAATATCCTATCGTGTAACCTGTCCCAGAAATATAATCTTTACTTCCAAAAAATAGATCAGAATGGATCTCTGGATATTCATTCATGGTTTTATTGAAATATGGTTTTAATTTCCTGAATATCTTCTTAGCATCATTTTTTGAGATAATTTTTGTGAATGAGTTTCTATTTCCTTTGAGAAACCCTTCCTGAAAATGCTCAGCCAGTCCATCAGAAATTAAATGCTCAAAGAGAGTCATTTCATAAGTATAATAGTCCTGCATACAATGAGCCAATTCGTGTAAGATGGTGCTTTTTAGATTCAATTCCCAATTTTCAACAGGATTAACAAAGATATGCAATATATCGTCCCAAGCAATGAGCCCCCAAACACCTCCTAGTTTTTTTGCAACAAAATCAGAACAGGTAGGAAAAACATAAATGAGGATCTCTTTTTTTCCAATAATATCCTTTATTTTTTGAACTGCCCCACTTATGTTTTCAGCAATTTTGTTTAAATCTATTCTTTCCTTAGGATAATCTTTAATGTGCTCATCCTTGAATAGATTATATTTAAGATTGTCCCTAAATTCATTCTCGTCAGAACATCCACCAAAATGTTCTTCTTTAAGATCTCTAATCTCTTTACACACTTCATCTAAGAATTTGCTTTCATTTTTCAAAAATCCAAATTTATCTAAGAAAGATATTAATTTTATGGAGATTTCATCATCATTCAAGGGAATACTAATATTTTTTAATTCCATAGAAGAACAAGTTTAATCCTTCTTTTATTCTTTTCGTTTTCCGATATTTATAGTATAAATGGGTATTTCACCTTCTGTAAGGTCTAGTATTTCTATTAAAGTATCGTCTACAAATCCACTAACCGGACATGCCCCTATGTGATTTTCAGCTGCGGATAAAATAATATTTTGGCCCATATGTCCGGCTTCAAGATAGGAGAAAGGAAGAGCATTATGCCAATATTTAACTTCTGAACGAGAGAGAACTGAAGTTAGAACAAAGGTTGCAGCAGGATTTATAATATTTGTTCCCATAATCTCTTCCTGTTTATCATCTAAATCCTTTTTCCATAAAGTTTCAAGTGAACTACTATCCATATTAAAATGATATGCTCCCTTGGCCAATCCATCTACGTTATATCCAAACATATACACTTCAATAGGAAATCTGGCTCCTGCAGAAGGATAGGTTCTTCTTTCAGGATCTCTTTGAGTATCCAATATTTTACAAGAATTAAGTATTTTAGAAATATCTTCAAGACTTACAGGATCTCTTGAGAATTCTCTTGTAGACTCTCTTAAATAAAGAATCCTCTCGAGATTTCCATCTTCTACCTTAGGTAAAGAAATTTGAGGAAGTCTTGGATAAGACTTTTTAAATATGTGAGTAAAGGCAATAGGCATCTCGCTATCATCAATATTCCATTCAACACCTTTTAGTTTTATTTTTTCATAAAATCTTTTTGTTTCTTCTAGCATTTTAAGTTAAAGGATGAGGTTTTAAAATTTTATCCTCATCTATTTCTCCATAATGAGCACTATATAACGCTTTTGATCTTTCATCTAAATAAAGAGGATGTAGTTCAGGGACTATTATCTTTTTAACCTCAAATCCATGCATTCGAACTTCTGGAATGGTAATATCTGCTTCAAAAATATTAAATCCTTTTCCCTTTAGTTTTTTCAAAGCATCCTTAGAATTGTTAATCTTGGATTCAAGAGAAGAATAAGAAACTTCTCTTTCGGTTTCTAGCCAAAATTTTAAATCTTCGATTCTTTCGGTGGGTTGCCAATAAATAAATCTATCCTCTAAAGAAAAAATTTCATCTTCTCTGGGAACGCCTTCAGAAAAACTGCCTTCATTAAATATACGCGCATGTCTTCTACATTGTATCGACTCTAAAATAGACTTGTAAATAGCACCACCATAAGTAAAGTCGGATGCAGAACCAACATCAACGGCAGGACCTAATCCAGTTCTGTCTACCACTACACTTATTGCAGTGGGAACCTCTAGATCTGAAGTAGCATCAAAAACAAAAACCTCTAGATTATATCTATTCAAATATTCTTCAAGTCCTTTCACATCCCCCCTTAATCCAACAATGCGAGGTAAATTCTTTCTTGAAAGATAAGCATAAATGCAAGAGTCTCTTTCTATAGCCTCTAATAATCCCGAATCAAAAGCCCTATTTGCTCCTATTTCTCCAAGAGCTGCTCCTGTGCTGATTCCTTCTCTTCTTATTCCAAACTCTTCCTTAAATACATCCGATAAGAAAACCATTTGAGCAGGAATTAGTTTTTCTCTTCTATTTACCAAATCCTTAACTCTAAACCATGAATATTTACCAAGCCTGGCCTTTTCCATAAAATCTCTTTTACTACCCACCTGAGCATCAGAGTAACAACAAAACAATGCTGGGTCAAACATGTTACTATTTTCTTTGAACGAATCGATTGTTAATTTTCTTTTATCCGGATTATCTAAACATAACCTCTCTAAATACTCGGCTATAGATTTTATTCTAGATAGATCTTCATTAAAATGGTAGCCCTGACCATGATTACCATCCGTAGAATATTTTTTCTGTGCAACTTCATTAGGCAATGTTAAAAAATTAGGTATTTTCGGCTCGTCTGTAATAAAAGGGACTTTTTCTTCAGGAGAAGAAAGTCCTACTTCTCTGAGTTTTTTTAATGTTGCTTCAAGCATAAGTGGAACTCCTACCACCTCTAAAATTGTGTCTTTAAATCTCTTTTATTTTTGATTTACTGGAGACTCTGACACTTTTTCTGTAAGACTCCTACCTCTAGCAGTACTTCTTGATGATCTGCTAGAGCACTTAGAACCACACTTAGAATTACCCATAGCATAAGTTAAGTTTTCTCTAGAAGAATATCCAACTTCATAAGGAGCATCTTCTATGACTGAACTCATTTCTAACAATCTTTCTCTATTTTGATATTTAGTTTCCATGCTATTTTGTATTAATTGAACCTTTTAAAGATTTCTATACTTCATTTTTTGGGCGGCGGAAAAAAGATTATTTCTAAATAAATTTGAAACGAAGTTTCGCAATTTGTCCGAAGGACAAGCGCGCACCTCGTAACTGGGGTGGGTGGTCGGGGGATGGCTGAGAGAGATTTTAGCTATTTTTTTACTTGTTGATTTTAGATAGCCAGCAAGAAACCCGTCTATTTTAATGGACGGATGAATTGCGTAAAGATTTTATTCTAGAAGAACTATAAAACAGGGAGAGCTTGTTGCAGCTCCCTGTAAACCAGATGTAGTTGTAACTGTTTCTCACTAAATAAATTTAATGGAGGTTAAAAAATGGAATTTTACAAACATAGTCGGAACTGTGTAGGCTCTAATAGAAAACATATCCAGCTAACAACAAAGTATCGATATGAGATGATGAAGCAAGATAAGCTGAAAGTGTTCTGTAGAGTTGCTATTGAAGAAGCATGTAAGAGACACAAGATTGAAATTGAGATAATCAAAGTAATGAATGAGCATGTACATTTGATTGCAGATATCCCAAGAACAATGTCTGATGCTAAAGCATTGCAAATAATTAAAGGTTTATCTTCCTATTTGCTGTTTCGTATCTGTGAAAATCTGAGGAAGCGATATCCTAAAGGGCATTTTTGGAACGAGGGATATTTTTGCGATAATGTAGGCAATAGTGATTATGCAAGAACTTATACTTACATAGAAAACCAAGAGTTGCACCACGCGTTCGTATGAAAGATTAATTGGACGCCCAGCCCTTTAGGGCTGTGGAGGACGTCACACGAGAATTAGAAATTTCGTTGAACACGGGATATGAGGTTCGAGCCTTGCAGGCTCTTAACCCATATTGCTCCCGTTGGTAGCAACATCTAATATCCTTAAACGGTATAAAAAAGATTGAAGTATATCGCTGAGTTCTTTTTTCAAACAGAACTTCACACTGCAATGTTTATAAATATCTTCATCCTTCAAGCCAGATGGAAAACGCACAGAATATAGATAATGAAAAGCTCATTAAGGAATTTGGAGCAGAATCAATAGAAAGTCTTAGTCAGACTCCTGACTTTTATACATTTAAAACAGGCATTATCGCCTCACATAGAGATTTTAGCAGCTTTTTTACAGCAATACAAAAAGGAGAAAAATGTGCAATCGTTTCAGGTGTAAATGCTTCTGGCACACTGCATTTAGGCCATAAAGCAGTATTTGATACAAATCTATTTTTTCAAAAAAAATATAAAATCCCTGTATTCATCCCTATATCAGATGACGAAAGTTATGTTACAGGCAAAGTAAAAAGCCAGGAAGAATCTCTAAAAAATTCAAAACAGCTGGCAAAACAGCTTCTTGCCTATGGCTTTGATTCTAAAAATACATTTTTTATTATAGATCAGATCTATACAAATATCTATAACTTAGCAATAAAACTCTCAAAAAAAATAACTCTCTCAGAAATAAAAGCAACATATGGATATAAAAATGAAGATAATCCAGGAATGTACTTCTATCCTGCAGTTCAATCAGCCCACATATTATTTCCAGAAGAAATACATAAGATAAAGCACGTCTTAGTTCCTATAGGCCCTGATGAAGATACTCATATAAGAATCTGCAGAGATTTGGCATCTAGATTCAATTATAACAAACCCTCAATCCTGCACGTCAAATTCCTTCCTGGAATTGATGGCAAAAAAATGTCAAAATCAAAAAATAATGCTATATTCCTTCATGATTCTGAGCCAGAAATAAAGAAAAAAATCAACAAATCATTCTCAGGAGGGCAAAAAACAATAGAAGAACATAGAAAAAAAGGCGGAAATTCGGAAATAGATGTCTCATGCCTCTATTTAAAATATCTATTCCTTGATAAAAAAGAATCTGAAAAGTTATTTGAAGATTACAGAAAAGGAAAGATTCTAACATCAGAAGTAAAAAAACTATTTACAGAAAAAACCTTAGAATTTATCAAAGAATTCCAATCAAATTTAAAGAAAATCAAAGATTCAGATGTGGAAAAATCTATTTTAAAGAATATGTTCTAGAATAAGCAAATTCTATAGCTAATCTTGAACTCCCTGCAAAAATAACATTCAGCATTTCACCTAATCCGTTATTTCTAAAGTCATTAAATTTTAACTCGTTAATGGGCTTTCCCAGTTTGTTTGCAAGTTCGCTTATTATTGGGAGAATTTCTTTGCCACTCATTTTTACCCATTTTTCATTTAAATTAACAGGAATAACCTCTGCTAACTTACCAGACCCCCTTAATTTTTCGTAAAGCCCCTTATTAGCTTGAAATAGTTCTGTCCTGCTTAATCCACTGAATCTTTCAGGATGAGCTAAAAAATATGATGCAGCATCTTTATAACCTCTAAACCCCAGACGGCCTCCATTTTCAAATATAGTGGAAACACCTGTCCCATATTCTTTCTGTATCTTTTCAGCTTCTTTAGTATATTCTGGATAAGTTCCTGGATAAGCAAATTCAATTGCCAGCCTGCCGCTTCCCCCAAAAACCTCTTTTAGCATACTTCTCATTCCGTTTTGCTTGAAATCGCGGCAGCCTATTTCCCATAATTGCTTTTTTGTATTTTTAGTAAATTCTTTTATTTTTTGGGAAATTTTATCTAAAGGTATTAAGCCCTCAGTCCATTTTCTTCTATCGTGGAAGATATCTTCAACTTCAGTATTGGCATCAATTTCTCTTAAGAAATCCAGCATTCTAAAATTGTATGTTTTTTGATAGAATCCCAATAATTTATATTTATTTATAAAACGGATTTTATCAGAAGAATTTGCAAATTCTTTTGGACTTATTCCTATAGCATCCAAGACAGCCAAACCGTATTTCCTTGATCTTTTTCTTCCGTCTTTATCCGAAATATAACCATTAGGAAATCTTCCCCTAACACCAAGCAAGACTTGTGCATAGACAAGCATCTCCTCATCTGTTAAATCAATTCTCGTTACGACTTTGACTCTATCTTTAACGTCTGTTGGCGGTAATTCAGAGAGGTTTAAATCATAAACATTATCACATTTATCAAGCAATGATTCTAACGCTTTACTTTCTCTTTCTGAAAATTGATGTTTAATCTGATAGAGCAATTCTTCAAGTTCGTCTAATTTTTCTCCTTTTTCTCTAGTTGGAAAAACATCAACAGCTTGAATAGTGCCTTCATCTTCTCTTGCGAGATAGATGTGTTTTTCCTTATGCCACATCTTTCTCATTTCACCAAAAATAGCATTTTTAATAGCTTGTTTCACATAAGGGAAAACATTAATCATGTCTGGTCTTTTCCTGCTCACATTGAAAACAGCTATTCTTCCAGCTTGTTCTAAATCATCAAGTCCAAAATCTCCCTTATTCCTATGAAGATAAAAGTAACAGCCTGCGATTTGTCTTGTTACAGGCTCATACTTCTCAAGAGTTTGCTGATCCATATTTAATTAACAGGCTCGGAATTTATAATTCTTTGTGTATTTTAAGGGCAGGTAATGATAAAAGGCCGGCTTCAAATCGCTCTTCTTTTGGATGATGACTCAATGCATAATTAACCGCTCTTCTTAAAGCATCACTCTTTATTTTTTTCGTATGCGGGTTTAAACTATATCCTCCTAATTTAAACAAAATAGCACCGCTATTCATAATTTTCCTTAATTCTTTTCCGCACTGTTTCTTATCAAAATCTATGTTAGGATCCTTTTTCGCATTGCGCTCTAAATGCTCTATAGGAAGGCGATGAGTTCCAATAAAATATTGGCCGCTAAAATATAAACCTCTTCCTATAATTGCCATTGTCATATCAGGTTCATATCCTTCCCTGGCAAGATCAATTTTTATTCTCTCGAATTCGCTTATTTGCTGCCTGGTTTCTCCATTAGTCTCTGCAGCGCCTGTTCTTCTTACCATACTATAAAGTCTTTTTTTTGTTTCTTGTAACGCATCAAAACTAGAAAAATTCTGAGGAGAAGTATAAGGATCAAAGTCATTAATCATACTAAATCCTTTAACAGATTCTTTCACTTCTTTAAATTTTGATATGTATTTCTGAATCTGTTCTTTGTCCATTAAAAATAATTCAGGATTGGCCTTTATTAATAACTCCACAAGGTCAGATTCTAATGAACCATTTAGTTCTCTAGGAACTCTGGCAATATCTTCTTCGCTCACAAGTCCAGCAATCCTAATGGCATCATTACTAGGTATTTTATAATCAGCTATAAATAAAGCCTTTCTTTGTATACTTTCTACATTATATTCTTTCTTTTCTTTTAAAATAATCTCAGGTTTCTTCTCAAGCTCTTTTTCTAAACTTATTTTTAGGAAGATATATTCGTTATCAGTTATATAAATCCCTTTTCGTAAATTTTCCAAATTTATCATAATATCCTCTTTCGGTTTATTTTTCAAAAGAGCCAATTTATCTTCAGTTTTATCAGATAGGAACATTGCATAATCTAGATCTTCATCTCCAACTTTTCTCTGTTCTAATTTAAAAGTTGAATATGCCAAAAGAATTCCCTCTAAACTATTAAAATAATCCTTTTCTTCTCTAAATTTATTCTCATTAATACTTCTTGCTTCTTCTTCAAGAAGGCAGATATTCAATTTCGCAATTTCTTTTATTCTTTTTTCATCAGTTTGAGGTTTATAAGACTCTATCACTTGCATATAATTTGTCGTGCTATTTAAGAAATCCCCTCTTAAATTATCTTTTAATCTTTTGATAAATTCATCAAATTTGCCATAATCTTTAATTTGCGTAGCTTCTCTTATTTTGTTTAACATTTGCTTTAGAGAATTTATATTGGCATCTGGAACAAATTTAAACATAGGATTGCTTATCATTTTATAGACCTCATTTATAGGGAAACTGACATTTGCCAGATAATTTTGCAATGTCCGTTCCATTTTTAATAACTCTGCCTTTATTACCTTTCTTGCTTCTCTTCGTGCATATCTCAGATTATCTGATGCAAGTTCGCCATGTCTAAGAACAGCTATATTTTCTAATATAGGACTACCAGTATAATCATTTATTCTTTTTAAGAATTCTTCACTTCCCTTATATATATGAACTTTCTCTAAAATTTTCTCTTCATTAATTAACATGCTGTCTATACTCCTGCCAACATAACTAAATTGCTCAGAGATTTTCTGAACATATTTTTTATATTTTAATTCACCTGCTCTTTTTTCTTCCAAGTAGGTCTTCCTCAGATTTTCTCTTCTTTCTTTATATTTATTTCCATTAACCATAATTTTTATTTATAGCTTATTTATATAAATCTTGCTAAAGAAATGCCTCATCATTCAAGATTCTGGTAATTTTAGAATCTTCCATGGCCGTATATTCTAAAACATCCCTTCTTAATTTGTTCATATCAAAAAATTTTCCAGGACATTTTGTTTCACTTCTTTCCAATTCATTATGCCCATAAATAGAACTATGATCCCATCTGACAGGAATTTGAAATATCCTGCAATTTCTAGAAATAAGTTTTACAAGGCTTTGCCATTGCCTTTCACTAGGCTCACTTTCCTCAAAATTTCCGATTAAAGCAATGCCTATAGAATTATCATTATACCCTAAAGCATGAGCTCCAATTTTTTCAATATCTCTGCCTTCGTAAACTTTCCCGTCTTTTGTCAAAACCCCATTTCCAATAATATAGTGATAGCCAATATCATCAAAACCTCTTAAATATTTATGTCTTAATTTAATTAGTATAGGATTATCAAATCCTCCTAGCTTTTCACTGCCTGTATGATGCACTATAATCTTATTAATTTCTCGCATAGAAACCCTAAAAATTTAATCTTTTTAAATCTTTCTAATTGTAACTACTTCAAAGTATTTAATAAATCAAAATAAAACTTCTGAGCTTTTATGAAGTTCAAATCTTTGATTTGAATTTGGATAGAAGTGAGCGACAAAGCGAAACTGGAATCTTTTAACCCTTGTTAAGTCTCTGCGAATATCTGGAGCAGTCGAGATTTTTATTAAAAATCGGAGAAGTAGCCAAAAACCTTGGTGGAAAAAGTTTTCATCTTGAGTATCTTATGATTTTAATTTGCAAGATGAAAACTTTTTGTGGGAAAGCGATAGCTTTCTATATTCATCGTGAGAGGTTGCCCACCAATTTTTTGCTTCTTTTTCTAAAAGAAGTGTTTTTAATCTGCATTTTCTTATGTTGCTTATGGAAAATTATAAAGTGTATCGTTCAGATGCATTTAAAGAGGAGATTGCTAAATGTGATAAAGCCCTCCAAGATAGAGTTGATAAAATAGAAACAAAATTGGTGTCTAATCCAGAATATGGAACTCCTTTAGGAATGAAGTGGTTTAGAGAAGCGCGATTTGAAGGATACAGAATTTATTATTTGATTTATGAAGATTTGAAAGCAGTTTTTATGGTAGCAATAAGTGGAAAAAAAGACCAACAAAAAACAATAAATACAATTAGGCTTTTCCTAGAGTTCTTTAGAGAGGAGATAGAAAAGATGGTCAGACAAAATAATCCGCAAGATGAAGAATTATAGTCTTTATTTTACTCTTGTTACTCTGCCTTCTTTTATGTCTTTTAAGCTTTTGACTAATTGTTTTAATAAATCTATATCTATGTTTGCTTGCATTTTCAATCTTTCATATTCATCTTTTCGTATGCTTATCATTTCCATAATTATCTTATCTATTTCTAGTTTTTATAACTTTCGGTGGGTGAAATTTTTCATTAAAATAAATTAAAAAGAGTTATACTTATTCCTATAAGGATTGCTATGATACCTAAAATTGTATAAAAGATATTCCAAAATCTTGTCTTTTGTTCTGTTAGCAAGTGAATGTTTCCCAAAAATCCTATTGCTCGATATTTTTTACAAAACCATGCAAAAATAAAAAATAGAACTCCTATAGAAAAAGAAATTTCAAATAATGCAAGAAATAGAATGCAGTCTTTTGTTGAGCAAAGAGGTTTGGTGATAGAGGTCGTTATTAAAGAACCAACGATTATAA
This sequence comes from Candidatus Woesearchaeota archaeon, assembly GCA_964362915.1. Taxonomy (GTDB): domain Archaea; phylum Nanobdellota; class Nanobdellia; order Pacearchaeales; family GW2011-AR1; genus JAUSIK01. Next base: position 10,459 of record CAYIGH010000027.1, read on the forward strand.
AGATCATAAGCCACCAAGATAATTGGGCATTTTTCTGTTTAATTCTATCTATATGTTCGTCAGTTATATGCAAACTTTGTTTTACTTTGGGGGAAATTTCAGGTCTTTTCCATGTACCTTTTTTCCATGTACCCTTTGCCATGCTAGTGAATGCGTAACCACTCCACAAAAAAAGTAAACCCACTCCAAGTCCTATTACTGCGAGAAGTATTCTTAATGGTGTTAATTCAGGTGTGAATGCTACTGCAATAATAACAAAAAAAAGGAAAATAAGACCTAATATAATTCCCCCAAGACCGATAAGCCAAGCACCAACATTAATAACATCAGTCTTTCCTTGTTCTACTTTCTTTGGTTTTTTGGAGAAGTATCTTGATAAGAACCACATTGCAAATAAGAAAATCAAAACGCCGAAAACTCTTACTACTCCTTTTAGTATAAGATTTATTTCATTTACCATCTTAGCTCTTACCAGCATTTAAAGTCACAAAGCAACTTTCTCGTTTATTTTCATCTTGAATATTATTGCATAGATTTTCTTCTTTCTTTGAATCTATAATAACCCTAAAGAAACAGGTATCTTTAAATTGTTCATTAAATATTTGCTTACAGATTTCAAGGTTTGCTTCTTGTTGAGCTTTTTCATAATAGTAAAGGTCAAAACAATTCATCCTTTTTTCTGTGTTCACAATTTTTTGACAAAAGGTAAATACTCTCTCGATATCTCCATTCTTAGCTTCATCTATTTTAATGGACTCTTCAAGAGCTTTATTACCATAACAACTATCTCTCTTTATTTCTGATCCTCTTGCACAAGCATCAAAGTTCGGGTCATTTGCATAGGTATACATAAGAGAGATAAAGACTATAATAAAAATAAGGAAGAGAAACCATAAGATAGTAATAATGCCAACGAGGATACTATTAAGCCGATTCCACATTAAAAAAGTGATCAGGGGTATAAGTGAAATATAGAATGGTAGTCTCATAAGAATAAGAAGAGCAAATGAACCAAGTGTTAGCGAAGATGGTTCAGAAACAAAAAAATCGCTCAATGACAAGATAAAGAATACCGAAGCTACAAAAATATTGATGATGTAGAAAATCGTCAATGCCCTTTTAAGTCCTTTTCCTATCATTCTCCACCAAAAAGTCGCTTAAAGAAACCGAGAATTCTTCTCCATAATCCCTGACTTACACACTCGTTGTCAATACATAAATTTGTACTGCACTCAAAATTATTATTGCAACTTGCATCTGCCTTTTTTTGATCTTTGAATTCGCTAGTAATATCACAATATTTGTCTTCTGTTCGGTATCCAATAAAAACGCATTTATTTCCTAAAATACAGCCATCACAAATAAGTGGAGTTTCATTCAATGCTCTCCCCGGACCTCCACCACCACCGCTTCCAGATATAGAAGTTATTATACCAGGCCCTTCACCAGAACCGCTTTCTGAACTAGATGGACATAATGCTTCAGGATGAGACTTACATACACAACCTGCCCCTGTTATCTCTCCTTGCTCATTGTAAGTTTTATGGATAAAACAATATTGCACTTCTTTTCCATCAGAGCAAATATAATATTTTTCGCAAGTAGATGGAAACGAAGTTCCTGGACCTCCACCACCACCAGAACCGCTTTCTGAAGAGGGAATAACTGGCGAAAAAATAGAGATGCGATGATTTCCCGTATTCGCAATATAGACTTTTCTATCACTCCCTACAAATATTCCTTCAGGATGATAAAGTTGATTATCCTCATTGCCAGCCCCGTTGCCTGCGATGGTTGCTACATAGTTCAAATCTTTATCATATACTTCGATCCTTTGATCTCTTCCATCAGCGAGATACAAAAATCCCTCTTTATCGAACGCTATGTCTTTGACAGAAGTGAGTCCCTTATCTATTTCAGATATATACACAAGATTGCTATTATATACAAGAATTTTGCTCGTAAGTTCATCAGTAACATAAAGATTATCATTTATATCGACTGCAATCTCATCGGGTCGGCTTAACTTAGAATCCTCTAATACTCTCAAAAATTTTCCATTGGCATCAAAAAGATAAATCGTTGCCTTGATATCAAACCCTCCTTCAGATAAATAAATCTGTCCTTTTGAATCAAGAGCAATGCCTTTTGGATTGAAATAGAACAAGTCTTTAGTAATAAATTTATAACTTCCATCAGGTTCGTAAGACCTGGTCACACCTTGTACTTGGAAAAGCAAATTACCATTTTTATCAAATTTTCTTACTCTTGCCCCATCGAGATACTTTACATCATCCTTTTTAGTATAAATCAGATCAACAATGTAAATATTATTGTCCTTATCAATGGTAATATAACGAGGTTCACTAAACTCTGCTGGAAATCTTTTTAGAAATTTTAGTTCTGAATTATAAATCATAACTCTATTATTATATGTATCAGCTACATATATCTCATTTTGAGAATTTATAGCCATATCACTAGGCGTATTAAATTGATAATCTCCATTTCCTTTCTCATTACCACCAATTTTTCCAAAGAATTCATATTTGTCTTTTATACCTTCAGTAACAGGAGCTGTATATCCTGCTCCACCTCCCCCACTTCCCCCAGTAGATGAGGGTACTCCTGACCCGCCACCGCTTCCGCTACTGCCTGTTGAAGAAGGCGTAGTTGAACCACTCCCTCCGCTACCACTTCCATACGAGAGGCAATTTCTATCTGAAAGTTGGAAACCTCCACCACCTTGTCCAGATACAAATGAAAGCCCTACTGTTTTCATTTCAGAAGGTCCTTTTGCATCAATTTTAATTTCAACAGCTCCGGGAGCAACATCAGATTGGGGTGAAACAATCTGAATATCAAGAGTTTTTCCGTCAATATATCCGGCTGAGCCCGAACCACTAGTAATTCCCTCTTTTACATTAAGAGTAACAGAATCTGAATCTTGTATGCCATTTGCGTCAGTAATGCTTGCAGTGATCTTTACCTCTTTATTTAGATAAGGAGTTGAATCCCAAATGTAAGTGCACGACTTACCATAAACAATTGAAGAACTTGTCCCTGATCCCCCCCCCGCCACTTCCTGACGTTGAATCAGTCTGAGCTATTACAAAGGAAATAGAGAATACTAATAACAGCATCACTAAGAGATATGCCCTGCCCCATTTTATTCTCATCTTATTCCTATGTAAAATCTCTTTAAAAAGCTTTTTGATCTAAAGTATCTCCGAGGGGCGAAAGCCCGAAGCTATTTGTGGCGAAGCCACTAACGGGCAAC
>CAYIGH010000028.1:0-13462 GCA_964362915.1 Candidatus Woesearchaeota archaeon
GCTTACCAAATCTTATTTTTTCATTGATTACTATTCTTGTCATGTTTTATTTTATGGAAGGAAGTTAATAAGGTTTTCTGTTTAGAAATTTTTTATTTCATTCATCCCTTCACAACCGCCAGAAGCTTTAATCTTGTTCTTTTACAACCACTAATTATTTAAAGACGATTGCGTTAATTATTTGAAGATAATATGACAATAAAAGCAAAGTTTGAAAAGGGACATTTTGTGCCTTTAGATCAGCATGAAATTAATAATTTAGATAGTGGTAACATTGTTGAAATAGAAATAATCTCTGAAGAAGAAGAAAAATTCAAGTGGAAAGGCGCATTGAAACATCTCAAGAAGGGCTCTGTTGAATTGCAACATGAAATAAAAAATGCGTGGTGAGAATGTACTTATTGGACACAAATATATTTTTAGAAATATTGTTAGAGCAGGAGAAAAGTGGGGAATGTGAAATTTTATTAAAAAATATTAAAAACAGCAAAGTATTATTTTATGTTAGTTCTTTTACTTTGCATTCTATTGAAGTTGCAATGATACACGAGGGTAAAATTGAATTATTATCCGACTTTCTTAGATTTATTCTTGCTAGCAAGATAATTAGACTTGATACAAACACAAATGAAGAATTGCAAATTTTAAATTTTGCAAAGGAGTTCGAATTAGATTTTGATGATGCTTTTCAGTTTTATCTATGCAGAAGAAATAATCTGAAAATTATTAGTTATGATAAGCATTTTGATAAACTTAGAATAGAAAGAGTTGAGCCTAGAGATGTAGAAATATAGTTAACCTTTTACAACAGCCAAAGGCTTTAATCTCGCGACTAAATTCCCAATTCCTAACTCATGCGAGACGCGTACAACTTCATTAACATCTTTATATGCTTCAGGGGCTTCTTCGAGCATGCCTTTTATTGAACCTGCTTTAATTGCCACATTATGCGCTTTTAATTCTTGCTGTAAATGTTCTGGTGTGATATTCTTCTTTGCGTATGTTCTTGATAAAACTCTGCCTGCTCCGTGAGCTGTACTAGCGAAAGAAATTTCTTCTGCTTTTTTTGTTCCGACTAAAACATAAGAATACGTTCCCATTGATCCTGGAATGAAAATTGGGCAACCGATTTTTCTGTATACTTCAGGAATTTCTTTTCTTCCTGGGCCGAATGAGCGTGTGGCGCCTTTTCTATGAACGCATAAAATTTGCTTTTTGCCGTTTATTTCCAATTCTTCAAATTTTGCAATATTATGGGCAATGTCATAAACAACTTTAATTTCTGATTTTGGAAAGAATTTCTTGAAGGATTTTCTGATTTGATGAGTTATTAATTGGCGGTTTGTAAATGCAAAATTTGCCGCCGCCGCCATTGCTGCTCTATAATCTTTTCCAAGCTCTGATTCAATTGGGGCGCAGATTAATTCTCTATCTGGAAGATTTTTGTATCCGTAAACTTTTTCCATTTTTTGGATGTAATCAGAGGCTGTTTGATGCCCTAAGCCGCGAGAGCCGGTATGGACCATAATAGTTATATTCTCTTTATTTAATCTAAATATAAATGCTATTTCTCGATCATGAATAGTGTCTATTTCCTGAACTTCAAGAAAATGATTCCCTGCTCCTAATGTTCCTAGCTGATTTCTGCCCCTTGCTTTTGCTCTTTGGGATACTTTTGTTGGATCAGCTCCTTTTATACATCCTGAATCCTCTGTTTTTTCTATATCTTCAGAAGTCGCATAATTGTTTTCTAATGCCCATTGCGATCCTTTTTTTAGAACTTCATCTATTTGTTTATCTGAAAGTTTAAATTCGCCACCTTCTCCAACTCCTGAAGGAATATTTTTGTCGAGCTCTTTTAGAATATGATCTCTTTTTTTAATAAAATCTGACTTTTTTATGTTTGTTGTTAGGAGACGAACGCCGCAGTTTATGTCAAATCCCACGCCTCCTGGAGAAATAACTCCATTTTTTATATCAAAGGCCGCAACACCCCCTATACAAAAGCCATAGCCCATATGCGCATCACTCATGGCGATAGACTTCTCTATAATTCCTGGGAGAGAGGCCACATTTTTTATCTGATTTATTGTTTTTTCCTCTTTTCTTATTTGCTCCATTAACTTATCTGAAGCAAAAATTATTCCTGGAACATTCATGCTTCCTTCCTTCTCAATTTCCCATATATTTTCTGATTTCTTTTTAATTGCCATGTTATTTAGAATAAAGAGAGATTTATTAAAGTATTCATTTTCTCAAACATCTAAAACAGCTTGGGCTTCCCAGCCTGATTTAGTTTTTTTTAAGTACATATCTGAGTAAGTTGGCGATTTTATTTGGTCAATATATTTATAATTTGAGGCCTTGTCACCAAATAATTCTGCATGTAAATTATATCCTCTAATTGTTACTTTTGCTTTTGCTGTTATAAAATTTTCCGCATCTATTAAGTAGATTAATTCATCAAGAAAATTATAAAATAATGACTCCAAATCATTTCCGGAGACATCAATAATTTTTCCCTTAGAACTCTTAATTTTTTCACCTCGGGAGACATATTCTGAAAAAGCTAAAACAGAGTTTTCAAATATCTCATTCAAGGTTCTGCCATAAACTCTAAATTTTATGTCTGCTGTGTGCTCTAAAAATCTATATTTCATACTTTTTAGAAGTAAAATAAGTTTATAAATCTGGTTTATTTTTGTTAATTATGCGCATATTGGACTTTTTTATACTGCTTGTATTATTGGTTACTTTGGGACTTGGGCTCGTTTTTTTATGGTATAATATACCTAATGCTCCAGGACATTTAGTTAAATATCAGGAATTTAATATTAATAAAACCGAATCTATATACAGAAATGGCACTCAATTCTATCCAAACATGAGATATAAAGATAGAATTATTTCTTATAGTATTTCTGATTCCTGTGATGTCACAAAGAAGAAAGATGTTCAAAGGGCGTTTTCCTTTATCTCTGAAAAAACAATTGTTGATTTTAGATTATCTAATTCAGGAGAAATAAAAGTTCTATGTTCAGATATCAATCCAAAGCCAGAGGAGAGAGGACATTTTGTTGCTGGAGAGGGCGGGCCTTCAGAAATAATTAATACAACTAATTATGCTATTATTTTGTCTGGAAAAGTTTCTTTGTATAGAAGAACCAGTGAATGTACTAGGCCAAACGTAGCTATACATGAGATATTACATGCATTAGGATTTGATCATAATAACAATCCTAAGAGTATTATGTATCCTATTACAGAATGCGATCAAATTTTAGATAATTATATAATTAATGAAATAAATAAACTTTATAAGGCCGATTCTTTGCCTGACCTGACAATCGAGAAACTCAAAGCTACTAAAACTGGCAGATATTTAAGTTTTGAAATTACTATTGGAAATTTCGGTTTAGATGACTCTCTTGATTCAAATTTAATTATTTATGCCAAGGACGTTGAAATTAAGAAATTTCCATTGGAAAATATTGACATAGGAACAAGAAAAATACTAAATGTTGAGAATTTAAGAACGCCTTTAAATACAGACTTATTTGTTTTTGAAGTTAATTCTAATTTAGAAGATCTAGATAAAGAAAATAACAGAGTTGAAATAAATCTGGTAAAGATGGAATAAGTGAAATGAGGAATCTTTATATACATATTTTGTTAGTAAATATTATATGTTGGAGGTGAAATATGGCTGAAAAAGAACCTATTATAAAGGAAAAACTAAATCACTCAGGTATTTTTGATTTTAAGGCATTTTACGGCTTTGCCCATAGCTGGCTTAAAGATGAGGGTTTTGGTGTTATTGAGGAAAAATATTCAGAGAAGGTTTCTGGGAATTCCAGGGATATTCTCGCAGTATGGATTATTAATAAGAGACTATCTGATTATTTTGAAATAAAAGGGGAGATAGAAACTGAAATAAAAGGGCTTACAGATGTAGAAGTTGAAATTGATGGGGAAAGGAAAAGGATGAATAAGGGCAATATTTCTATGGAATTCAAGGCCTTGTTAATTATGGACCCTGAAGGAAAATGGGATGTTAATGCATTTTATAAGTTCTTAAGAGATGTTTATAATAAGTATATTATTCCTAATAGAGTAGATAATATGCGCGAAATTATTAAAAATAACATTATTTCTTTAAAAGAAGAAATTAAGGCGTTTCTGGAATTGAGCGGGAGAAGGCAATAGTTATTTTTTTAGAGAATACAAATATTTATATAATTCTTGCTTAGTGAAATAACATGAAAGAAAAAATTCTTATAATTTTATTTATTTTTATTTTAATATATTCTTCTTTTGTTTATGCTGATTTTGATCTGCAGGTTGCTAAACCTGACAAAGAGGCTGTTATAATATCTGAATTGAATAACCCTGCCATTTACGAACTGACTATTATTAACAATGATGAAGAAGATATGGCTGAGATATATAGTTTGGTCGGGGTTTCTATGGGCCCAAAGGGAACCTTTCTCATTCCTATCGGAAAGTCCAGTCTGCAGGTTATGGCCTACCCTGGGAAAGAGTTTAGAAGACTGGATGGGATTTACTCGTTTGAATATCAGATTAGGGGATTTCAGCAGGGAATTTTCAAAGACAAGCTTATATTTAGAGTTGTTTCTTTAAAAGATGCCATAAATATAAATGATATAAGCATACACCCTGATGATAATAATGCTGTTATTATTGTAAAAAATAATGTTAATGCTTATTTAGAGGATGTCGAGCTGCATTTCAGTTCTGCTTTTTTTGATGCTGTTGAAAAAATTAGCTTGAAGCCATTTGAAGAAATTAAAATCTCTATTGATATAAATAAATCTAAAATATCAAGATTGGCTGCTGGACAATATATTATGAAGTCAAATGTTAATATGGAAGATGCAAATGTGGAATTTATTGCAAATATTAATTATTTAGAAAAGAGCAGGGCATCTGTAAAGAAAGAATCATCTGGATTCATTATCAGAAGAACTACGATAACGAAAACTAATGATGGAAATATTCCTGTAACAGCAGATATAGAAATGACTAAAGATATTTTTTCTAGATTATTTATAACATTTTCCGTTGAACCAATAAAAGCAGAAAGAAATGGTTTATTTGTGGATTATTTCTGGCAAAGAGACATAGGGCCTGCTGAATCATTTAGCGTCAGCTCAACTACTAATTATACGTTTCCATTTTTACTTATTATTTTAGTCATAGTTGTTGCTTTTTTAGTTAGTGCTTATATCAGGACTTCTTTAGTTATTAATAAGAGAGTATCTTTCGTGAAAACAAAGGGAGGAGAATTTGCATTGAAAGTGACTATAAATGTTAGGGCAAGAAAACATACAGATAATATCCAGATTATAGATAGACTTCCAATAATGGCGAAACTATATGAAAAGTTCGGCAGACAACCAGATAAAATTGACGAGGCATCTAGGAGATTATTCTGGAATATCCCAAGATTGAATAAAGGCGAAGAAAGAATTTTTTCTTATATTATTTATTCAAAAGTCAGAGCAGTTGGAAGATTTGAACTTCCTGCTACTCTTGCTATTTTTGAAAAAGATGGCGAGCAGCATGAGGTACTTTCCAATAGAGCATATTTTGTTTCAGAAAGTAACGAGGAATGAGCTTCTGAAAAGCTTTAAATATCCTTTAAATTTGTCTTAGATATCCTCCCGTGGCTTAGTGGTTAGAGCGTCCGGCTGTAGATAAGCAGAGATTGGAGAAATCTCATTGATCTAATGCGGACATTCCTTTATGGATTAGAATGAAGCACGATCAGCCCCATTGAGTCTTCGAGGTGCTGTAGAAAAGCAGAACCCGGAAGATCCCAAGTTCGATTCTTGGCGGGGGGATTTTTATATTCTCAGTTAGAGCAGAATATAATTTCATATCAACAATCTTTATATATTTAATATACATAATATTAGAACAATGAGAGTAATGAAATTATATTTATGTGAAACAGAAGAACAAGATGATGATTATTTAAGACGTTTGGATTTATATATTGCTTTAGAGCCTCGCAATAGGGAAATAAGGAAGATTTTATTTGTAGATGAAGGGGAACTACACAGACTATCGCATTTGGAGCCTATCCACATAGGCAGGCTCTTAGAAGGGCAGGAGCTATTTAGAGGATTATATATGCTATTTGATATAACTGATCTAAGGGAAAAGCCTGGTCTGCCCAAGGGGCCTTATTATAACATAGACAGTGAGGTTTATAGTGCTGTTGCTGAACCTATGCGAATTAATGAATTATCTAGGATTATAATTGATGTGTGGAGAGAAAAATTAGTTGGGTTAAAGGAGATAAATGATGACTTTGAAATGCATAAAAATATATATTAAAAGAATAACATGGTTTTTAGTATAAATTTTGATGTTAAAGGAGCGGAAGAAGTATGGTCAGCAGATTGGCATGCTGATAAAGGCAGATGGATGCTAACATATCTTGAGAGAGCTAGCACTTTTAGAAGATGGTATGACTATGGCCCACTAAAGGACGATTGTTATGGTGTTGTGGCATCCCAAGCAATTTTAGATGCTTTTGGCTTGCCTGCTGATAGATATAGTTTAGAAAATATTGCTAAAATGAGCCCTATACAATTGTCTAGATTGGGAAAAAAGGATCCTATAAGCGATACAATCGGAGACAGAAGAAGTGCTTCTAAGATTAGAGATTGAAAGATGGATAAAAAAGAGGAAATATTATTTAAGGTCATCAGTGTAAACGAAAGACTTGTTTAATTTTTTATTTCTAGAAGGTCAATTAAGTTCGCATTAAATTTTTATTTTGAACAATGCAAATATTTAAAAATGGTCTTGTTTTCGATTTTGTGCGGAAAACAAGTTTTCTGCATGAGGTAAAAAAATGAAGAAAGGTAAACAGATGGAAGAGGACGAGTCCGAAGAGGAAGAGTCTTCTGACGACGAAGACCTCGACGAAGATGAAGAGGAAGACGAAGAAGAGTCTAAAGAAGACGAATCTGACGACGAAGACCTCGACGAAGATGAAGAGGAAGACAAATCTAAAGAAGAAGACTTTTGATTAGACAATTCTTTAGCTTCCATTTTTTTTCTGGCCTTTTTGGCCAACCTATTTTTTTATTTTTAGAATAATTCATCTCTGCAGTCATAGCATAGAAGCATGCCATGAACTTTTAATAAATCAGAAAATGCCCCGCAGTTTTCACAGAATCCTTCTAAAGGCCATTCTACGTTCGTTTCTTTTAATTTTCTTTCCTCTTCTTTTATTTCTGCCAACTCACCTATCTGAGGGTAAAGTTCTGGCTCTATTCTTAGTATATCTTTTAATGTTACAACTCCTATAATTTCTCCTTTGGATAGGACAGGAAGTGTTCTGAAATTCAAGGCGCGCATTTTTGTAATTGCCTGATATATATCAGCAGAGGGTTTTATAACAGCTACTTTTTTTATTGCTATATCTATCGCCTTTATTTTTTTTAAGTCTAAAGAAGATTTTTTAGTTATTGCCCACAGTATATCTCTTGCATTTAGTATTCCCACTAGCTTTTTATCATTAACTAATGGAAGTGTGTTTATTTTGTTTTTAACAATCTTTTTTGCACATTCATGAAGATTTGCTTTTGGATGAATAGAAATAAAATTGCGCGTCATAACATCGCCCACAGCGATTCTTCTCATTTGTTTTTATATAATTTGAAGGTTTTAAGGATTTGTATATTGCTCGGTATATCAAAGTTATTATTAATCTTTTAATAATTATTCCTTCTATTACACATATCCTTAAAAATATCTTGATTTGGAGGTTTATATGACTGAAAAGCAGCCTGTTTATATTATGCCGGAAAATGTTTCCAGAGTTTTGGGAAAAGATGCACAGAGAAATAATATCCTTGCGGCCAAGGTTGTGGCTGAGATAGTTAAGACTACTTTAGGGCCCAAAGGAATGGATAAAATGATTGTTGATTCTACAGGAAATATTATTGTTACAAATGACGGCGTAACTATTCTTGAAGAAATGGAGATTGACCATCCTGCTGCTAAAATGATGGTTGAGGTTGCAAAGACGCAAGAAACAGAAGTAGGGGATGGTACAACAACTGTTGCTTTACTGGCTGGAAAATTATTAGAAAGAGCAGAGAAACTGCTCGACAGGAATATACATCCTACTGTTATTATCAGGGGATATAGAATAGCTGCTGAAAAAGCGATTCAGATACTAAATGACATATCCTTAAATTTAGACAAAAGGATTGTTTTGGAACAGATAGCACAGACTGCAATGACTGGAAAAGGTGCAGAGGGAAAAAAAGATATGCTTTCTCTGTTAATTGTGAGGGCTGTAGACCAAGTTTCTGGCGGGAAAGATATTGACTTGGAAAATATAAAAATAGAAAAAATTAAAGGGGGCTCTATAGGAGAGAGTGAACTTGTTAGCGGGATTGTACTTGATAAAGAACGCGTTAATTCTGATATGCCGTCAAAAGTAAGCAATTCCAGAATCTTGTTAGTTGATGTGCCTCTGGAAGTCAGAAGTCCTGAAACAGAAGCAAGGATATCTGTTTCTACACCAGAAGAATTAGGCAGTTTTATAGAATCTGAAGAAAAATATCTAAGAGAAATAACTAATAAAATTATTGGCTCTGGAGCAAATGTTGTTTTTTGCCAGAAAGGAATTGATGATGTTGCACAATATTATTTCGCAAAGGCAAATATATTCGCATGTAGAAGAGTCCCTGAAAATGATATGGAGAAATTAGCAAGGGCTACTGGAGCCAAAATAATATCTAGTTTGTCTGATATTGGCCATGAGATTTTGGGAAAAGCAGAAATTGTTGAGGAAATAAAAAAGGGGGAAGAGGGTTCAACATATGTGAAAGGATGCAGCAATCCAAAAGCTGTTACAATTGTTTTAAGGGGAGGAACGAGCCACATTATAGATGAAATTGAGAGGGCTGTAAAAGATGGATTAAGTGATGTGGCTGTCGCTATTAAGAGTGGTAAAATAGTTGCTGGCGGCGGCGCTGTTGAAATTGAGCTTTCTAGGAGATTAAAGATATATGCGCGCAGTTTAGGCGGAAGAGAACAATTAGCTGTTGAGGAATTTGCTTTTGCCCTAGAATCTATACCAGAGGCGTTGGCAGAAAATGCTGGACTAGACCCTATAGATATATTAACTGAATTAAAAAAAAGACATGAAGCTGGATTATATAATCATGGTATAAATTTGTTCAAGAATGAAATTGAGGATACGTTGACTGCTGGGATTATTGAACCTATGAAGGTTAAAACTCAGGCCATTAATTCTGCTTCTGAATTTGCTATGATGATTTTAAGAATTGATGATGTTTTAGTTAGCAATAAGGAACATAATAAGGAAAATAGGGCCAAGGGTTATAAAGAGATGGATTGAATATAACCTAATTCTTTAGACTATACCAAGATTCTCTACCTATTTTTTCTTTTATTAATATCCCTTCTTTTACGAGTGGGGTTAAATAAACTCCTACTGATTTAATTTTTAGACTAGATTCTATATCCCTCTATTTTCCCCATAAATATTTATTATAGAAAGTCTTTATAAATATTAAGATGTTCGATTCCCAATGCGGTCAGCGGGAATCGAACCCGCACCATGACGTTTTTGCGCATTCAATTCTTCCTTTAGGAAGCGAGGCCCAATCTTAGGATATTGAAGCCTAGGCATGGCAACGTCACGTTCTGCCACTAAACTATGACCGCTTACTAAAATTAGGATTAGGATAGTTTAAAAGATTTTGGTATTCTTTTTTATCTCTATTTTAGATTATAGAAATCATTAAATAGCAAAATTTTTCATATTCTTTATGGGTGGTGAACAAAAACTCGAGGTGATTCTTTCTGCAAAGGACTGCCAAAAAGAAAGGATTCAATTTTGCGGAAGAAATATGGGATTTGGCAGGATTATTCGCGAACTTTTGGAATTTAGAGATTTGTACATTTCTTATCATAGAAAAGAACCGTTTGTTAATGATGTTTTTCATTATGAGATGGCATATATAGAAGAATCATCTAATAAGCTTTTGAAAGATATTTCTTATGTGAATAAAAAAAGAAAGTTTGTAATGAGCAAAACTGTTCCAAAAGTTGAAAGAAAAAAATTTTTTAATGTGATGAATGACTTAACAAAAAAGAAAGAGGGGAGAAAAATATTGCGAAAAACTATTATCCAAGAGATAAATAGAAAATATTCAGAAAACGATAGACAGTATGATATTCCTCTTGAGGGAGCTATAAATATGGTATTTAATATGTATGAATTGTATTTTAAAATTTAGGTTTAGTAACACTTAAAAAGAGAATTGAATTTCTTTTATATAGGTGATTAATATGGCAGAATTTTTAGGTATAATACTTGGGGCATTTTTGACAGGATTTTTATCTTCTACTTTGGCCCTTGGGCCTGTTACTTTTCTAGTTTTTAGAAATGCTTTAATTGGAAAATATGGCCGAGGTGTTGCTATGATTTTTGGTTCATCGCTGATGGAAGCAGTTTATTGTGCCGCTGCCCTCGCATTAGTTAGTACTGTACTTTCTTACAATTATAAAATTCAGATTTTCTCAAGGGCAGTTAGTTTTTTTCTATTTTTAATTATAGGAATTTATCTTTTAAAGACTAATCTTGACCGCGAGATTTCTTCTGGAGTTAAAAAGGCATCTCAAGGAGAGAAAAGCAAGTCTTTTTTAGCAGGTTTTGTTTTGGTCGCACTTAATCCTACAATTATTCTAACATGGTCTGCTGCTATTACTGTATTATATTCTCTGAACATTATTGCTATCTCTACATTTTTAGATATCGTGGTATTTGCATTGTTTGCAGCAATAGGAACTATTTGCGGAGGATTAAGCATGATATTTTTAATAAAGATTTATAAAATAAATTTCTCGAGACAGTCTATAAAGGTTATCCTTAAGCTCTTCGGTATTATTTTGATTGTCCTATCAATTCGTTCTTTAATTAAAATATTCTTGAAATAGATTTAAAAAGGATTTTTGTTAAGTTATTTTAGGCCCATTAGTCTAATGGCAGAACACATCGTTTACACATAAGTTATCCTAAAGGTTCTAATAACTTATGGGTTGCTTGTTACACGAGTTTGAACCTTGTCTAATAATAAGATTTAAAGAGTTTAATTAATCTTCAACTTTGAATTTTTGGTCACCACAAAAATACAACTTTTCATTTATTATCTTATTATCTTTCCAGTGTTGAACATTAACCCGATAAATTATTTTTTTCACTCCTTCTTTATTTTCAATATTAATAGCCCATTCTGTCATAGAAACATTATCTTCTGTTCCTCCAAATGTAACTGACTTTATTTCAGCATTGTTTAGCTTTTCTATTTCCTGAAGAAAGATAACTTCTCTTTTTCGATTAGCCTCTTTTCCATTTATAGGGGGATTTCCATTCACTTGTGTAATTACTTCTTCCCCATAATATTTCTCGAATGCTTCGCTTATCTTGCCTTCTCTGATTAAGGCATTCAATTTTTCTACGTTATTTTTTAGTTTTGACATTTTATTGTGTTTGGATTATTAATCTTCTACTTTAAATTTTTGGTCACCACAAAAGTATATCTTCTCATCAATAATCTTATCAGCCTTCCAATGTTGAACATTAACCCTATAAATTATCATCTTTTCTCCTTTCTTATTCTCTATATTTATCTCCCATTCTGTTACTGAAAAATCATCATTAACTCCTCCAAAGGCAACTAACATTATTTCTGCAGAGTTTAATTTTTCTATTTCTTGGAGAAATATCATTTCTCTTTTTTGTTCTTTTCCAGTTATTGGAGGTTTTCCATCAATATGTATATTTACATCGACATTGTAATATTTTTCAAAAGCTTCTGCAATTTTTCCATCTTTAAGTAAAGCATTTAATTTGTTTACACTATCTTTTAAATTTGTCATCTTTTAATACAATTTAATCCAATAGTGGGCATATAAACTAGAGGAGTATTAGACCATACAACAACATGATTAAATGAGCCTGAAGAGAATCGAACTTCTGACTGCTCGGTGTAAATTAATAGATCCTTTTAATTACCTTTTCTTATGACTAAAGTTGTTACACGGGTTTTGGGTCTTCTAATAATAAGATTTAAAGGGTTTAATTAATTATCTTACACATGAAAAACACTAAGATTATCCCAATAATTTTTTTAGTTATAGTTCTACTCATGCAAGTATCATTAGCTGATGAATTGCAAGTAAATTTAAACAATTTAGAAACTGGATGGAATGAATTACAAATTGAGTATAAAGATAACACTGTAGACGTTATCCCAATTATTAGACCACTAGAATACGATTCTTGTAACCTTGGAAATATATTAGTTTCGATCGACCCCAAAAGAGAATATCCTTATGAAATTCGAGTTAGTAATAAAGACAGCAAAGAAGCTTATCTTAGTTTCCCCGTAGCGTACACTAATTATATCCAAAGGATAAACTTTATAGAAAATGAAGAAGATTCTTCAAGTGTATATATCGATTGGGAAACATTTAAGTTAACACCTCCTCCGTTAACCTTTCCAATCAACGATACTTCTTCCCCCAAGATATTTATTTTGTCTGAAGGTAAGGAATACCCAATTTTAAGAAAAACAAATGGGGATTCAATAATTATGGACACAAATACGAATAACAAAGAGGATGCCGATAAAAAGATTTTAATGTATGGGGGATATCCTGTAATATTCTTAAGAGGTTTGACTTTTGAGTTCCCACAAAACATCAACTCTTCTATAATTGACGTGAAACTAGACCAACCTAGATTTATAGAAAAAACCCGACCATTATTCTTTCCATTTTATAAAGAAAAGATTTATTTTAGCTTCTATTCCTCGTGTGATTACACATTAAACTCATTTTACTATGAGATGGATGATAATTTTGGTAGTTCGCAGTTGGTTTCAAAAGACTATATCTTTTATATTAGTAATAAAGAAAAAGATCCTCAAAATTACACTCTTGTAGAAGAAGGCAGTAAGTTATCTAAAATTAGTCAAAACATAAACGTAAAGGAAGGAGAAACATTATACTTTAAAACAGAGCATAAAATATCTTTAGTGCTATCCTTGTTGATTTTTTTCTTTCCAATAATCGTCTTATTCTTCTTTCTATTAATAAACAAAAAGTACAAAAATAAGAATACTGCTACTCTTCTTATTGTAACTTGGCTTGGTTTAGAGGGAATTATTCATTTAGCGCTATACCCTTACTTTAGACTAGATCAATATATGATAACTTTTGTCGATATAATCAGTTTCGTGTCTTTCCTTATAGTTTTCTTGTATTACCTCATAAAAAAATAGATCTATTACTTACTACATGGCCCTGAAGAGAATCGAACTCCTGACTGCTCGGTGTAAACTAATATATCATAAAGCATCCAAATAAAAAGAGCACTTTT
>CAYIGH010000029.1:0-12598 GCA_964362915.1 Candidatus Woesearchaeota archaeon
TTCGCAATCTCATAGCTTACAGGCGAAGCTCCGCCGCCAAGCGGAGGAAACTCATAATTCAGCATTAATATTCTCATAAATAAAGAGATAGATATATCTTTAAAAGCTATTCGGTTTTTTATATAGAAGTATAATATCTATTGATTGAAAAAGTCTATTAGACTATTTTCTTTTTATCAAATTTTTCCTTTTTCAAGATTTTTTTAATATATCTTTTTAATAGGGGAATGTCTTCATTGACAGTTTTCCAGACAACTTCTAAATCAACCCCAAAATAATGATGGTTCAATTTATCCCGCATTCCGGCTATTTTAATCCATGGAATATCTAAGTGGCCATCCTTAAAAGTTTTAGGTAAATTCTTAACAGCTTCTCCTATAATCTCAATTCTCCTGACAAGAGCATCTTGTAATTGAATATTTTTTTGAAAGTTTTCCTTTGAAATTCCTTTCATAAACATTTCTATTTTTTCAATTGAATCCACAATATGTTCGATAAAGACCAAAGGCTCTTTTTTCATATTATTCTTATTTCCTCCAATAAAATACGCTTTTTTAACAAGGGATTAATACCGTTGTAAGTTAACAAGTCAACTTTCTTTTTTAGAATTTTTCTTAGTTCAAGCTCTAAACCAACTAAATCAAGCAAAC
Source organism: Candidatus Woesearchaeota archaeon (assembly GCA_964362915.1). GTDB lineage: Archaea > Nanobdellota > Nanobdellia > Pacearchaeales > GW2011-AR1 > JAUSIK01. The sequence goes on from CAYIGH010000029.1 coordinate 651, forward strand.
CTCCTTTAAATTCTATCAAAATATCAATATCGCTATTTTTATTCTGTTCACCTCTAGCATAGCTGCCAAAAATTCCAGCTCTAGCTATCTTATTCTTTCTTAATATAGGTTTTATTTTTGCCTTTAATTTACTTATTTCTTCCATATTATATCTTATAGAATTTAATATTTAAATCTAATTAATAAGCTAATTAATTCCTGCCTATAGAGTTCCATCCCTTACCTCAAAATCCTTCAAACCTTTAAAACTCATAGTCACAACACTAACATCATTCCCTAATTTAACATATCCCTTCGCAATTTCATAATTCTTAATATTTTCATCTTCTGATAATATCCCTCACATAATATCTTCTCTCAGATTGAGAAGTATTCAAATACGATTTTATTACTAGATCAATAATCAATCCAAAACTGAAGAACATTATTCCACCAAGCATTAAGAAAAATCCAAGAACAAACCATGCATTAGCGCTTAAATCAATTCCATAGAATATCTTTTGATATAACATAAATATCTCTGCCAAAATTCCGAAGAAAAATGACAAAAGTCCTAAAAATCCAAACATATGCAATGGTCTTTGTGAATATTTGTCAATAAACCAAATATGTATTAAATCAATAAACCCCTTAATAGCCTTATTATATCCGTATTTACTCTCCCCGGAATTTCTTGGCCTGTGATTGACCGCTATCTCTCCAATTTTAAAGCCCTTCCATCTTAATAATGCTAGAATATATCGGTGCATTTCCCCTTGTAAGTCTAAACTTTTAGCAGCATCTTTTTTATATACTCTTAATGTGCATCCAGTATCATTTACATCATCTTTAATCAAGACCTTTCTAAATAATCTTCCTGTTCTTGTCAGAATTCTTATTCCTCTCTTATCCTCCCTATTCTTTCTCCATCCAGCAACAACATCTAAATTATCCTTTTCTAATTTCTCTAAAAGTCTTGGAATGTCGGCAGGATCATTTTGCCCATCTCCATCAAGAGAAATTATTATCTCGCCTTGTGCTGTTTTAAAACCTGCATCTAAAGCAATAGATTGCCCATAGTTCCTGTTCAGATTAACAATTATTATATCTTTTAGTTTGTTTAATTCTTTTAGCGTATTGTCCGTACTGCCGTCGTTTATGTAAATAATTTCATAATTTCCACTTAGTTTTCCCATTGCTTCTTTTATTTCCTTATCAAGTTTCTTTATATTGCCCCCCTCATTATAAACTGGAACAACTACTGAATATTCTATAGAAATTTTACTGCTAATCATAGGATTCCTACACAAGTCAATCATAAATATCTTTTCAAGGCGAAGGTTATAAATCTTGCGCTATAATGTAATTTTATAGTTAATACATAACTCCTTAGTTTAGAAGACAAATAATTTAACATAATTGTATGTCTTTTGCTATATATCCCAAAAACACTTTTTTCATATAATAATCCTTAAATACTCTCCAGATGAGTGCCCAATATACAATTTAATAATAGAATGGTATCATGATAAGCCCAAGAATAATTTCAGGATTGATAACGTTTGCAGTAATAACTTTATTAATTATAGCAGGCCCTGCAGAAGCATTTGTTTTAGATATTTCAATGTCAGATGACAAGCCAACTGAAGGCGAAATTGTAAAATTTGACGTCTCTGCTAAAATAGAGCCTTCAGATAGTATTAGTAATATAAGTTATTTTCTTCTTGAAATTGAAAAAGAAGGAAGCAATGATGTCATATCCTGCAAATTTCTGCCAGATGGAACAAAATTAACAGCTTGTCTAAATATAATCAATATTACTAAAAAAAGTTCTGCTCCTTTCGGTTACGGATATAGCTATGGCTACAGTTATGGCTATGGTTTTGGCGAAGGCATATTTTCCTTTGAAATAAGTCTTGATACGGAGGGGTTAGATCATGGGGCTTATAGAACAAGATTCATAGCAGAAGTAGAAGGCGATGTGATAGAAAAAGAGGGCAAGAAGCTGATAATCTCAGAAAGAAAGAAAGACAAAAATGAAACATCCGAGGATAAAAAAACAACATTGTGCCATGTCCCACCAGGAAATCCTTCAAATGCACATACAATAACAGTTGGCTCTCCAGCAGTCCAAGCTCATCTGGCTCATGGAGATTATTTAGGCGAATGCAGGGAGAATAATCAAAGCAGAAATAGCCGTGATGATAACGATGAGAATGATGAAGAGCAGGAAAGCCATAATGATTCAGAAGACAATGAAGATAATGAAGGAGCAAATTCAAATGATGAAGAAGAGCAGGAAAATAACGATGACGACAATGAAGAAAATAGCCATGAAAATCAAGGAAATGGAAACTCAAACAATCATGGCAATTCAAATAACAATCAGAATTCTAATAATGATAATTCAAACTCAAATTCAAACAATCAGGGAAACTCAGGCAATAATGGAAATGGCGGAAATTCCGGAGATCATGGAAACTCTGGAAATAGCAATGCCGGAGGCAATGGAAACGGAAAGAATAAATAATTATTTCTAACATTTGTGAATAAGAAGATTTGCATGAGATTATGAGAAAGCATAAGGAAATTAAATGGAGTGAAATAGCGAGGCAAGCATTGTGGAGTCATGCAAAAAATTAGAAATTATGGATAAAATTTTGGTTAAAAGCAGACTTACCGAAGAAAACGCTTTAGAAATATGGGGAAAAGTTAATAAAGAGATTGCAATCCACAACAATATTTTAGATATAAGGAAAGAACAGATAAAAAATAAAAACCCAAAGCCTTAAAAGTTTCCAATTCTTAATAATAATATAAAAAGGTGATTAAATGGCTTCAGAACTTCTTGCAGAAATAATAATTCCTGCTGCACTTGGTGGTCTTGGCGGTCTAACTAGGGGTTTCATAGGTTTATTAAAAGCCCTAAGCTTAAGAAGAAGAATTTTATGGAATTATTATGCTATTACAGTTATTATAGCAGCAATAATAGGAATCTTTGTGGGAGTTGTTTTCAATTTTGATTATCGCCTTTCATTATTGGCAGGTTACGCAGGCACAGATATTCTTGAAGGCATATACAAATCATTTAAAGTCCAAAAAGTTTATGTAAGGAAAGGAAAGTAAATGCCAGAAATAACACTAACTTTAAGCGATGAGATTTTTTCAATTCTAAAAAAGAGAGCAAGAAAAGCCCTCCTTTCCCCAAAGAAACTAGTAGAGGATATTGTTAGAAGAAGCATGGTTTCATATAAAGATACCAGAAGTTCAATTCCAAGGACAAAATCAGACGACACTCTCGTAAATATATTCTCGCGGGAAAGAAAAGGCAGAAAATCAAAAAATAAATAAAACTTCTAATTTTTTATCACTTCTCCTTAGTGAACGAAATTTATATACTGGTTATACTATTATTATCTAATAAAGTAGTAAAAAAGGTGGAAATGAAAACTAGAAAAACAAGATTAATTGTGGGCTTTATAACTACAGCAGTATTTCTTTCGCTTTTTATGTTAGGCCCTGCAGAAGCATTTATTCTAGGATTAGCAATCTCTGATAACTCGCCACTCATAGGCGATACAATAAAATTTATAGCTTCAGCAGAAGTTGAAGAAGGAGAAATAATTCCAGTAGATTTGTTTATCCTTAAATTAGAAGGAGAAGAAAACGTTGAGTGCAAGTTCTTTCCCAACGGCACTATTTTTGAAGGATGTAAAGGCATGAGTATAAAAAATATTTCCTCCCCCGAATTTGGATTCGGATATGGTTACGGTTATGGATTCAAAAAAGGCGAATTCTTGTTTGAAATAACTCTTGATACATCATTTTATTTAATAGGAGAGTATATGACTAAATTAATTGCAGTTGCAGACAGCAGTGAATTTGAAGTATCAGGAGGGAAATTATTCATAAATGCACCTATTAAAGGAGCATGTTCAATTAGGGCAGAAAAAGGATTATTGGAACTAAGAGAACAAAGTTTCACTAATAATAAGCTCAATTTAATTGTTCCATTGAAGCAGGCATCTGATGGACAAGGATTCCTTATAAGCCAGGAGAAAAAAGATAGATTCCTCTACAAATTTGATGTAGTGCATATAATAGAAAATAATAACAAGACTCTTTCTCTAAAAACATCAGGCACATATAGATTGGGCAGGCAGGTTGAGAAGATAGCAGAAGCAATAATTAAAATTGATAAGAATTCCCATATCATTAATATTACAGATATTAGTTTTGAAATTGAAAATATGAAAATTAATTTTATGAAAGGTTGCGGGTGATTACTTAACAGCTTTCAGAACAAACTTAGTTATATTAGAAGGAAAATGATTCCAGGAAAGTCTAGCAGTATTTATTTTTGAAAATCCAACTATTCTGCATATCCTTATTAATTCTCTTTTTCCAATTGGCTTATATCTCCATAATCTTCCAGTTACAAGACCCATAACATTTTTTCTAATTCCAATATTAATGAAAATACTTTCTTTCTTTAATAATTTATAAATAAAAGGAATTACTTTATCTTTGTCACCGTATTCAGAGACAGCGCCAGTGCTAACAATTAAATCAAAACTATTTGCATCTAATTGTGCCTTCTTTTCAGATTCAAATTCATGAAAATTATCTCCCTTGTTAAAATCTCCAACAATTATTCTTGTCTTAGGAAATCTAGTCTTATATAAATAAAGCATACTTTCAGAATAGTCCACACAAGTTATTTTTGCTTCAGGAAATCTTTTTATTAGAATTTCACTAGCAAGCCCTGTTCCGCATCCAATGTCAAGAATATTCGGATTAGAACATATTTCAAGTTTGATGGACTCCAATATGGCTCTTACACTATAATGATATCTTGTTTTTCCAAGAAGAATATCATAAACTCTTGCCCTCTTATTGTACATTTCTTTAATTTTTAAGGAATTATTCATAGAAACATAGAGTTTCCAATTTTAAAAATGTTCTTTTTATTAAATTTTAGTGATAAATAAATCAATTATCTTATCAAGAGATATAGAGTATATTTTGCTAAAATTATTTTTTCTTACGCTGCCCAGCTCAGCATAAACAAGACAATGAATATCACTCTTTGTAATTTTCTGCTTGTATCTCGTATAATTTTCCGGAAAAATAGGAATGCCTGCTATGAAAATTATCTTTTCTATTGTACTTTCATCATTTTTATACACTACTTTCGCCTCAATAAGAGATTCTTTATTTTTATTTATAATTTCTAGTGCCCTATCTTTTGCATTTTCTTGATAGGGGTTTATCTCTAGTCTGGGTATTCTTTCTAAACGCAAGTCATCAATCAGCATATTATATTAAAAGATGTAGTTTTTGTTTAAAAAAGTTACTTATACAAAACTATCTTGAAAATATTACCAACTTAATTTCTCTTATATCTTTCTCCTCTTATTCCCCATTGAAATTTTATAGTCCATTCCAGCCAATTTATCAGAGAATCATAACCTTCATGAGGCTTAAAATGAGATTCTTTTACTATTGTTCTAAGAGCTTTTAAAAGATTATCTTCATTTCTTTCATCCAAAAGACTTGCATCAAATTCAATATAAGCTGCTCCAGCACTTTCAATCATATGCCCATCTGAAGTTGCAATCCATGGCTTATTATGCTTTTCAGCAAATTCTTTGGCTCTATTATTATTGAGCTCTGTATAATCGCCAATTTTTGGAATCTTTCTCATAAATCCTGGCCATAATAATTGGGCATTGTGGCCCTCAACAAAATCGCTAAGTTCAATATATTTTTCCGCATTATTCAGGCCAAGTCCAAAATGCACTTCTAAATCAGGATGCTCTTCTCCATGCAATACACCATTATCATTGCAATATTTTAGAGTATCTTGAAAGTTTCTAAAATTCGGAACAGAATCAGAGCCCACAATTAAATGATCATATCTTTTATCGCCTTCTTTTATTATTGGCGTTTGTCCGCTAATCAGATATAATTTATTTCCATTCTTCTCAATCATAATGCTACTTGCCCCAAATTTATCCGCTTTATATCCTTGAATTTTATTTAAATCATTCAGATAATTTTCCGCCAAATATCCAATTCTATTATGTATGGAATTTCTAATAATAATACCATTTTTATCTGTTTGATCCGTTTCACTCGTAACAGCAAGAATATTTAGTTTACTTTTAAAACCTGCATCTGCAATTAATTTAAGCAGATTCTTCCCCTTATAATCTTGAACTCTAATCCAGTACGGCTCAAATCCTATGGGTCCATGATAGTGCAGGTCTGCTCTACATTTTTCTTCTTTCATTTTCTTTAATCGGAATATAATCATAAAAATTAACCTTTCTTCCATGGCTAGGCCAAAATTCCTCATTGCCGTATTCTTTTGGCATAAAATCAAATAAAACAGCAGGCTGATAAATTCTGCCTTTTTTTCTTATCTCTCCAAGAATTCTAACCTTATCTTCAAGATTTACTCCTATTAATTCTCTTCCTTGTTCAGGTATTATTGTTTCGTGCCCATCAGCAATATATCTTTCTGTATTATCTTCAATAGGATGCAATCTTGCTGAAATAGCTCCTCTGATTAAACTATAAGTTTGATATCCTAAAACAGCAAATATGGCTGCTGCTGATTCTGCTTTATTCAAAATTTCCCGAGCATTTTCTTTTATATCCATATAATTTTTCAATAAAGCAGATATATAAATCTTTTCTTTGTTACTATTTTAGAAAGATTATCCTATTTCTAAATTTATTTTTTAATATATAAATCTTTCTCTAAAAATAGAAAGATTTATATATATAAATTTTTATTAATAGAAAGATGAAAAAAATTGAATTAGTATATAGAGAAATTTTATATAGAGCAATGGAAAAGAAAGAGTTTGTTCTTACACAGTCAGAGCTATCAAAAAATTTAGGGATATCATTAAGCATAATCAATAAAGCAGTTAATAGATTAAACGAATTAGGAGCAGTAAAAATAGTTCAAAGGAATTTCAAGGTCTTAGATATAAAAAAAATTCTTTTTTTATGGGCATCAATAAGAAATTTAAACAAAGATATTATCCTTAAAACGAGAGTTGAAATGCCTGTAAGGGAGGTAGAAAGGAATATGCCTGATAAAGTGGTTTTTACAGCCTATTCTGCTTATAAATTCAAATTCAAAGATGTTCCTGCAGATTATTCAGAAGTATATGTTTATGCAAATCCTCAAGACATTGAAGAAATAAAAAAAAGGTTTTTTAATGATAAAGATCAATCAACCATAAGACCAAATCTATTTATCCTAAAAAAAGACCCCTTAATTGAAAAATATGATAACATACCTATTTCACAAATTTTTGTTGACTTATGGAATTTAGGTGAATGGTATAGTAAAGAGTTTATTAATGCTTTTGAAAGGAGGATTTTAGATTAAAATGGAATTTTGGAATTCTCTTTTAACAGAAAAGAGCTGGAAGATTTTACAAGAGCTTAATAAAAAATACAAATTTATTCTTATTGGCGGCTGGGCAATTTATCTCTGGACAAAGAATCAAAAATCCCAAGATATAGATATTATCGTTAATATAAAAGAGCTGCAAAAACTTAAACAAGAGAATTTAATAAAAAATGACAGATTAAAAAAATATGAAATTAAAATAGAAGAAATAGATGTTGATATCTATGTAGAATATTTTTCTAAGCTTGCAATTCCAGTAGAAGATATAAAAAAATATTCATCTAAAATAGAGGGTTTTCATGTTGTTGCTCCAGAGCTGCTTTTGGTTCTCAAGCAAGGTGCTTTTCTCGATAGAAAGAATTCTTTAAAAGGTGAAAAAGATAAATTAGATATACTTTCTCTTTTATTTTTTATAGAGTTAGATTATAAAAAATACTATTCTATTCTAAAAAATTATAAATTAGAATATTATTTAGACGATTTAATTAGTTTAGTATTAAATTTCCAAGATTATCCTATTTTCTCTCTCAGCCCCAGAAATTTTAAATTAAAAAAGAAGCCTATAATAGGCAAATTAAAGAAAATTTAAATAAATTTTTATCTTCTACAAAACAATTCCTCTTAATAGGTAACCTACTACAAATGCAATGAATGCAGCAATCCCGCCGATAATTAAAGTTTCTAAAGCAGACTTTATTTCGCCTTTCCTCACCATTTTCCCTTTGACAGATCCTATAATAACAAAAGCCAAAGCAGTAAAGACAGCAGAATATAAGAATTTATTACTATCAAAAAAAGGAGAAATCAGTGCCAATACAAAAGATATCAATGGTATAAATCCTACAATAACAAAGGAAACAAAAGTCGCAATTGCTGTTTTTTTGGGGTCTTTCTCAAATATGTGATACATATATTTATGCTTGTGTCTTAAATGCAGCTCTTCTTCTGATTCAGTTGCAAGATAATTTGAAACAGCCATAGAGAATCCATCACCAAATAAATTAGCAAACCCTAAAATAAGGATAATACTAGAGCTCAAAGAAGCCCCCAAAGCTCCGGAAACAATAGCAAAAGTAGTAATTACACCATCTATCGCTCCGTAAACAAATTCAGGCAGATATTTACCCACTTCTCTTTTTTGCATATAATATCAGGGAATTTTAATTAATAAACCTTTATCTAACCCTATCGAGCAAAGACAATATATAATATTTATAATTCTTCTCCATAGGAGCATATCCATCAAGTTTTTTCTTCAAAAATATCAAATCAACAGGTCTAACTCCCAACATATTCAATATTACAGGAACGTCATTTAGCTTGCATATATCTCGTTTTTTATAAAGTTCTATGAGAAACTGTCTGTTTGTATCTAGACCGTCTTCATTTATTTTTCTCCTAAATCTTTTCTCTCTGGGAAGTTTTGTTATAATTATAATTGGCTTTGATATGCCCTTTATAACTCTTTCAAACTGTCTGTCTGGTAATTCTTTAGTCTTAAATGGCGTATCAGTTCCTGCATTATCGACTTGATAAGGTTCAACTCTAAACATTCTTAATTGTGTTATCATATCTTCCAAATAACGGGAAGCAGAATGACATTCTTCGCTATTTCCAGTTGCTTCAAAGCAATAAGCAATATCTTGTATATCCCTATCAGTACTATATCCCTGTCCAACTCTTACAACTCCTTCAATTGGCTTGTATTTATTAGTTTCCATAAAAATAATCAATTTAATGCTTTAAAAAACTTTCTCGCAATTCACTTCAAAGCATGATTCTCCCTGACTTTCTTCCTCAAAGGAGAATAATAAAGCCCAATAATAAAGAAAACAACACCTAAAACCATAGAGAATGTTCCTATAATAATTACAGCTTCTGATTGAGACAACTTTACCAAAGCAAAACCAAAAAGAAGAGCTGTAAAAGCAGTTCTAAAATATGCAAGCATTGTTCTTTCATACGATAAAAAAGTCCTCTCTCTTGCCAGCTGATTATTTATCTTTTCTTCCCTGATATTCTTCATAATTATAATAAACAATAAGAACTTAAAAATCTTCCCAGATAGCTTTAAATAGGGAAAAAATTATCATTTTCCATGGATAATAAACAAAATGAAAAGAAACCTAAGAGTTTAAGCAGTTATATTAGCTCTTCAAATGCTCCTGGGAAGCCGCCGCAAACACCGCAAGGCCCAAGTCCAGAAGATTTCAATAAAATTAAGGAAAAAATAGAGGCATTTAAAAAAAGTTTAATGAAAAAATTTTCTTTCACGCGTTTCTTAGGTTTAATTCCAGCAAAAGCCTATCCAATGTTTGAGGAAGAAGAAATTCCTCCTGAAATGCAGGAAGAAGTTAAAAAAAACAAACCCTTGCATTTAATAATGATAATTCCTGAAGAAGAATATAAGGAAATAGCAAAAATCAAGCCAGAAGTTATTCATCTTGCAAAGGAATCAGGGGAAAAACTTTGGGTACATATAAAAACTGAAATAGATTTATGGAATTATGGCTTAGATTCAAAATTCCATTTCTTAGATGCAATTTCTGCAAGCATGCCTTTGCATGATACAGGTTTTCTTGGTGCATTAAGAGTGGCAAATATTCATAAGTCTCTTGTTCTAAACAGATTCGATAGATATATAGCGAGTTATGTTATCGCAGGCAGTTTAGTCAGGGGCACTGCAGATGAAACATCTGATGTTGATGTTTTTGTCGTTATTGATGATACAGATGTAAAGAGAATGTCAAGGATTGAATTATTAGAAAGATTAAGGTCTATAATTTATGATTATATCAGAGAAGCAACCGCATTAGCAGGAGTGAAAAACATTCTAAATGTGCAGGTCTATTTATTAACTGATTTCTGGCAGAGCGTCAAAGATGCACAGCCGATCATGTTTACATTTATCCGAGATGGAATTCCATTATATGACAGAGGCACATTCCTTCCATGGAAGCGTCTTCTGTTAATGGGAAGAATAAAGCCCAGCCCAGAAGCAATTGATCAATATATGAAGGAAGGAGAGAGAACAGAGGAATTTGTCAAAAGAAGATTAATAGACACAATGGTAGATATATATTTTGGTGTTGTTACCCCAACACAAGCGTTAATGATGTTGGCAGGTCATGCCCCTCCTGTTCCTAAAACAATAGTTCAAGAAGTAAAAGAAGCTTTGGTAGAAAAAGAAAAAGTAATGTCTGAAAAAGAAATAAAGACACTGGAAAAAGCAGTAAAATACTACAAAGACTACGAACATGGAAAATTAAAAGAGATCTCCGGAAAAGAAATTGACGAATTAAAGAAAGAAGCAGAGGAATATCTAAAGAGAATGAAAGCAATTCGTGAAAAGCTGGAAATGAAAATGCAGGAGCATTTAATTGAAAAGCTTCATGATGAAATGGAAAAAATGCTGAAGCATATTTTCGGAAATAAGAGCCAGAATGACCTGATAGAATCTTTAGATAAAGAATTAGTTAAGAAAGGCAAATTACCATCAAGAATGATAGAAATTGCTAAAGATATACTAAAGATAAAAGTTAAGGCAAAAAACAAGAAATTAACTCAAACAGAAATGCAGCGCATTAATCGTGATGCAAGCGATCTAATAAATTCCTTAGTTGAATATTCTCAGAGGAAAGAATTAGTCTCAGCAGAAAAAGGAGTTATTCAAATCCTATTCTCAGGCAAAAAAGGAGAATTAGTTTTAACAGACTTAGGAAATTTCTTCATCTCAGAATCAGGAATCAAGAAAATAGATAAAAAATCCTTTATGGACTCTGACAAAAAGCAGCTTGAAGAAGCAATTCTTAAAACAAGAGACAGACTGCAAATGAAGCTATCTTCAGATATACTTCAAATATTAAAGAAAGAAATCGGCGATTTTGAAATTTTATTCTAACTTTTCCTCTTCAAGAGACTTCTTATTATGCCATCCTCCACCATTTTTTTGATTAAGCTCTTCGTTAACTATCCGTTCTACAGCTCCTATTACATATTCAATATCAGCTTTAGTTCTCTTATCTAATCTTCTTTGAATTTTTTCCCATTCTTTTTCACCAAGAAAATTATACATAAATTCCTCCGGAGTTTTCCCATTATAATACTTAAATGAATGATTAAGATATTTGGCGACTCTTCCCAACTCCAATAAATCAGAGTCGTTATTCTTATAATTCCCAATTCTCTGGCTTATTATCTCTACAATATGTTTGTTTTTATTAAAATATAAAGCCCATTCAGATAGATAATCTATCAAGCTGTATAAATTACTTTTTCTGTTAATATGGCTGCTCAGCAAGGCACTAAGGTTTTTAGCAATAATAGCATTTACATGTATAAATCCTCTCCCAAATTCATCATTTAAAAAATTCCTAAATTCCATAACTTAACTTATTTTCCCAGTTTTTAAAGTTAGTTATCAAGCAAAAAATATAATGCAATGTTCAATTATGTCAAGAACCACCCACTAAAGTAGGTGGCGTGTCTGGTTCTTGAGCACACAAGATTTGCGTTTGCTTTCTCGCGAACTAAA
>CAYIGH010000030.1:0-12473 GCA_964362915.1 Candidatus Woesearchaeota archaeon
ATTTCAAAAATAGTTTTTTGGCTAAGTTTTGGTTCTTTTTCAGTTAATTTAGCCAAATAAATAAGTTTTCTAACTAATTCATCATAGCTCTCGCTCTTGTATTGTTTGAAAGCATCTAATTCCGCCTTTGTTGTTTGATTAAGCCTTATTGTGGTTTCCATATACAATTGTATACATGTGTAGATTATTTAAATGTTTTGGTTAACTTATTAGTAATTACAAAGTAGTGATAAACCGAAAGATTTAAATAGCTTAGAAGCTTTACATTTCAATGAAATATCAATGGGTTAGTAAACAACAACCAATCTATACAGATAAACAGCGTCAATACTATATTGTTCCGTTATTATGTTCATTTTATCTGTTCTATATTTAGGTATATATTGTCCTATATTTAGTACTATATAAATCTTTCTTTTCTTAAAAAATAATTTATCATTCTCAAAAATAACAAAATATCAAAAAGATTTTAATACTCTAAATTGAACATAATGATAGAAGATTATAATGATAGAAGATTATAAAGTTTGGACAAAACATGCAGAAGGATTTCCTAGACAAAATGGGACTTGGACAATCTTAGAAAGAGAAACTTGGACTGGGAGATATGGATTAAAAGTGCACAGAGATAATGTAATAAGACCTGACGGAAAAAAAGGATTATATGAGTGGGCTGAACCAAAAGCAGGAGCTTCTGTTCTTCCTATTGATAATAATATGAATATTTATCTTGCAAAAACATTTTCTTATGCGGGAGGTGTAGAAAGATTGTTTGCACCAGGAGGAGGAATTGAAGAGAAAGATATATCACATAGAGAAACCGCAATTAGAGAATTAGCTGAGGAATTGGGAATAAGAGCTAAGAGGATTGAGTATGCAGGATTATTTAGACCAATTCCAGGAGTTGTAAATTGCCCACAATATATGTATATTGCCAGAGATATAGAATTAGGAAAATCAGATCAAGAATCTGTTGAAAGAATAAAACTTATAAAAATACCTTTGGAAGAAGCTGTTAAAAATATAATAAATCCTAAGAATGATATGTTTGACGGACAAACTGACTGGATAATTATGAAAGCATATTTGCTCTTAGGCTCGAAGTGAACTATCATTCCAATTTTTGTTGACATCTTCATAAACTTCTTTTGTTCCGATGTCAAACCAGTTTCCCTGCAAAACAAAGGCATGAATTTCTTTTGATGAAAGCCAGTCCTGTATTAAGAATCCTGGGCCTTCTTTTGATTTATTTGTCTGCATATATTCTTTTATTCTTCCTATATCAGATTTTGAAAATATATAAAGTCCTGTAGAGATTAGATTTGATTCTTCATTTACATAATCTTCTTTAATTGATATTACTCTACTATTCTTTATTTTTACTATTCCTAGTTTTTGAGATTTAGGAATCTTTTGCATCTCATATATTCCTAAAATTGTTTCTTTGCTTTTTTTAAATAGTTCAATCATTGATTTTAGATTAAAATCAAATAAATTGTCTCCAAGAATTACTAAAATATCTTCATTTAGTTTTTCTTTTTCTATAACTAAGTTTAAGTCTCCTATTCCTCCAAGCCTGTTTTCGTTTGATGTTGTTTCATCGTTTATTATTTTTATTTCTTTAGTGAATTTTGAATTATTTTTCCATTCAATAAAATTATTATAAAATCTATTATTAGTGACTATATAGATCCTATCTATGTCTTTTATTTTTTCTAATCTTTCTATTGTATATGACAAAAGAGGCTTATTTTTTATAGGGAGTAATGCTTTGGGCATATTTTCAGTTAGGGGATAAAGACGTATTGCATACCCTGCACATAAGATTATCGCCTTCATTTTAATTTCTGATTTGAATAGTTAAGGGCTCTTCTTCCAATTCAGGCATTCTGCCTGTGCAGAACAAGGCATCTATTGCCGCCATGTAAGGGATAAATCCTGGAAGATGCTGTTCATAGACAGGATGTTTGTAATCCTGAAATTGAACTTCAATATTTCTTTTCTCAAAGGGCTCAAGGCTAAGGTAGGTTTTACCCCCTGAGCCTGAAAGATAAATACCTGCTTTCAATTTTTCACAGATTTGGGCTATATCTTCAGATGCATCTGATTTTTCATAATTCTTTGGCTTTAAACTTAATTCTGATGCTAAAATTATAGGTGTTTTTATTTGAAATATATTTTTTAAAAAATTTATTATCTTCATATTCAATGATAAAAGTTTTTCATCTGAGTTGTTGAAGATTTTTTCTATTTCAGGAAAGAATGTTTTGAAATACTGCGCTTTATGATAGCCTGCTTTTATTTCATGCAGGAGCGATCTATTCCACAATTTATCTTTTTGCATTAAGTTATTTTTTATTAGAACATGCATGAAATAGTCTTGGGGATCTTCTACTGGAACAGAAATCCATTTTGATTGGGGATTTTTTAGATTGTCATAGCTATTAATTCTGATTCTATTCCTATTATGATATTCTTTTTTAATAAATAAAACTTCGTCTCGGATAACAAATATGTCAGATTTCTTCATTTTATCAAAAAAGCCTAAATAAGGAAGAAAGTTCGGCTGGTGGGCTGAAACAATTAGTTTAGACATCTTTACCTCTTTTGAAGAAATGATTTATTGCGAATGCCTCTGCATATTTTGACTGCTGGAGAATTCCGTGAAAACTCGCAAGATGGCCCAACCATTCTACATTAACTATTCCTTTTTCTATCTGGGTCTTGTAACAGTTCAGGGCGTCTAACTTTTTCTTTATATGCTCTTCTGAAAGTTCTACGAAATAATGCGGCTCAAATGGATGCTTTGTAGAGGGTCCTTGAAAGAGAAGAATTTCTGGAATCTTTCTTGCTGCAGAAGAAACTGCATAGCTGCAGTGCCTATGATCTTGGTGTCTATCATTTGGGTGATGTGTATAAACTCTGCTTATATTTAATTTTATCATATAGGACTCTATTAAATTGACAACTTCCTGGCTGTCTGCTAAAAAACCGTCTTTGAAATTGCCAAAAAATATGTTTTCTGGTAGGATTCCAAGAATGCCAAGGGAAGATGCACATTCACTCATATCAGGAGTATGATTTCCTTTATCACCATCTGTCATAACTAAAATGAAAACATTATCTCCTAAGGAAAGATGTTTTGCAATTGTGCCGCCACAGCCTATTTCTACATCATCTGGATGAGCGCCGACAACCAAAATATTTTTCCTCTCCATCTTTTTATTTAATTATTAATTTATATGAGTATATCAATATTTCGGCTTTCAGTGTTCCCTGCTTCATCACTAACTTTTATATCTATGTTATGGAATCCTGCAGCCAAAGATATTTGCTTAAAACATTTATTTTCTCTGTCCAATCTTGAGCATAGAGTTTTCCATCTTGGCCTTAGGGAGAAATTTTCCCTGTATTCTATTGAATCAAAGTTTTCTTCTGTTACCTGAATTTCCAGTCTAAGATGATTCTCATGAATCATGTAATTTAATGCGTTTATTACAGGAGGCATTGTATCTACTTGAATTAAGATTGGTCTGCTTGAGAAGGAATTGCCTGCTATATCAGACAATTCAAACCAATATAGAATAGATTTATTGTTAAATGAAGCAAGGTTTAGATAAGTGTTGCAATTATATTTGCCTCTGCTGGGCGAACATTGATTATTGATATCTAAATTGCTTGTAAAGAATCCTGCATCTTCATTTCCGTAATGAAGAACAAGCATTTTAGGATTATTTTCTTTAAATTCTACAGAAAAATTGCCTGATGCAAATCCTTTTTTCGGATTTACCTTTGTTATCTTAGGGCCCTGGCTGTCTATAATGAAACTAACTATCTGAAACGATGGATTCCCTACAACATCCTCTGCCCTGAATGTTATATTGTTCGGCCCTTCATTGAAGCTGCGAGTTCTTTGATAGCTCATGCAATCTTGGCATAAGCGAGTCCATCTTCCCCTGCTGTTCATGTTATCTGTAAATGATATGTCTGATTTCTCATCTGTAAGAATATTTAGAAGAATTGCCCTATCTTGATATATTTCATCTTGAATTGGATTGAGAATTGTTAATATTGGGGGCTGAGAATCTATTTCTCCATGTCCGCCTGCACCTGAACAGTCTTGTGAAACACCATTGCATGCATTAAAATTGCCCTGATTATAACAATCATTCGCTTCATTGTAATTTGATATGCAGTATAGGCAGATAGTACTTCCGCATGTCCTATCCGGCGTCTTAGGATTGCAAAAATTAATTCTTTCCCCTTTTGTAAAACATTCCCAAGATGCTGCTGAGACAATATTTACAGCTAATAAAATAGTTATTGCAAAAATTGCTCCTTTAGTTATTTTTATTAATTTATTGTTTTTATTCCCCATTTTTATGAATATTATTATTTTATATTGAAAAATAAAAGGAGAAAAATAAAAAAATAAAAAAGCCTCCTTTTAGATTGCTTCTCCCCAGAAGAATATACTTCCAGTATCGAAGTCTCCGTTGCATGGTTCTGGCAAGTCTAATCTGAATGTCAAAGCGTGCTCAGCTCCAGGAGCCAAGATATTTGCTTTGAATCCTGTGTCAGGGCCAACAACAAATGGGCCTCCAGCCTGCAATATTTCATGTGTGCCGTAGAATGGATTAGTTGTTCCTACGTTGCCGAAGCTGTTTCCATACCCGATTCCCACATAGCTTTCTCCCAATGGGTCTGCTCCAGATCTTGGATCATCAAACGAACTGTATGCTCCGCTTGTAACGAAGTACCAGAAGTTTGTTAATGCCAGCTGGTTTGTACTAGGACATCTTGCGCCGCTTGATTGCGAGTCATAGAAATCTGTGCCTGATATAAACATATCGAGCAAAACTCCTGAGCCTGCATCAGCGTCGTTTCCTACTAAGATTGTATCAGAGTAGCTTGAGGTTCCAGGTCTTACTTCATCAAATTCTAATGCTCCGTCAATTGTTAATGCAATTGCTGGATTAAAGAACCAGTACTCATTCTCGTCCATTGTTCCCATCTCGCCATCGCCGTCCTGAGCTTCTACTGTTACCCAATACTCACCGTACATGCTTTCTGGTGTTTCAACTGTTAGAGTACATTCAAAGAATGCCATTGTATCTGGATTGAAGTCCAAAAACTCTTCTTCTATTCTAGCGTTACAGCTATCGAAATGTCTCCATTGCCATTCTCTATCTGCTCTTTCACAGTTTACTTCAATGTCGTTTCCTTCACCTTGTGAATCGCCTACAGTAGCATAGACATCAATATTCTGGTCTATCTTGTTCTTGTCCATAACAAGTACAAGCCAATGTATCTGTTCACCTTCGAAAGCATAGTTATTTATTCTTTCTACTAGATAGTCGCCGCCATCTGATATTCTCCAAGGTTCTACGTTGTCATCAGAAACAGTTCTGTGGTCGCACATCCAAACTCTGGG
Organism: Candidatus Woesearchaeota archaeon; assembly: GCA_964362915.1. Lineage (GTDB taxonomy): Archaea > Nanobdellota > Nanobdellia > Pacearchaeales > GW2011-AR1 > JAUSIK01. The sequence continues at coordinate 5,435 of CAYIGH010000030.1, forward strand.
CTTGAAATTCTCCGTATCTATATCAACACCGATTGATGTTCCTATATTAACAGCAAGAACTGCAGGCACAGCTGAAAGTACCAGTAGGCTCGCTACCAGGATTGTAAATAGTGTTTTCATTTTCTCAACCTCCTTTCAGCTATTATCATGAGCGATGTTAAATTTGGGACTCTATTTTTTAATGACTCTTTTTTGTTGTAATTCATTAGTTAACCTCCGAACTTATTGGTTATAGAATGCGAAATTAAATTTTGTATTTAAAGATGTTTGTATTTCAAAGGATATTTTTTTTAATTACTTGAAATTAATGAAAGGGTTCTTATCGACGGTAAAATTCAACTTTTTAAAAAAATAAATATATTTTTTATTTTTCTGGTTATTTTTGATTTTTATAATTAATTTTACCTGCAATAGTAGAAACAGTCTGATATTTTCTAAAGCATACTTCATATAATAACATTGTTTATATATGAATTTCTTAGTTAAAGATTGAATGAAATATAAAATTGCATCAAAAAGATTAATTATTCATGTTATTTTATTAGTAATTATTTTCTCTCAATTTGCCAGCGCCATAACTGCAAGTATTGGAAATTCCAGAATGGTTTTGAGAGTTGCTCCTGGAGATGAGATTGAAAGATATATTTTAATAAGAAACATAAATGATGTTTCTGTAAATATTGATTTATCAGTATCTGGAGATCTTGCTGAAAACATTAAACTAAAAGAAAATTCCTTTAAACTCCAGGCAGGAGAGGAAAGAAAGGCTTATTTTTCTTTAACAGCTGATAAAGCCGGCAGAACTGAAACCAAGATAAACATTGCATTCAGGCCTGAGGAAGGAAGCAGTGTTGGATTAACTGCGGCTATTATTGTAATTTCTGATGAAAAATATTCTGGACAGGAATATTCTGAAGAAGGAAATGAAGAAAATTATGAAGAAGGAGCTATTGATAGCAAAGATAAGACCGGACCTTTTCCTAAAATTGATGCTAATGATATATCTTTTAGAGAAATTAATTTATTAAGCCCTAATTTATTAGTTGTATCAACATTTATACTTGCTGCGGCTTTGATAATATTATATTTCTATTCTCTGGCAACTAAATATAAAAAGAGGGGAAAGGAGAAAAATGCATAAATCTTCCACATTTAATATTATTGGCTTTTTTATATTAGTAATTTTTCTTATTAATAGCGGATATGCAATTGATATTCAATTATTATGCTTAGAAGCTGGAGAAAGTGTTCAATTTTCTAAATGCAATCCTGTTATGCAGGATAGAACATGTTCATCTAGTCAAACTTGCCAGTACTGTGTTACTTATAATGAACAAAATGGAGTTTATTGCCCTGCCAATATTAATATATGCAACGCACAACCAGGATTATCTTGTTCAAGCCTGATAAGTACAAATAACAGCAATCAAAATAATAGCGCGATAGATAATAATTCTACAAATAATCCTCCACAAAACAATTCTTCTCTGAAAAATGCTAAAGCTGATATAGCTTATGTTGTAAAGAATGAACTTGGAGTAGATAATTATCTTTTAGCTGAATTCCAGAATAATGGATATAGTTATGAGATAATATACGAGTCTAAGATAGCTGAGACAGATTTTGATTTTTATTATATAATTATTGTTGGCAATCAGAGACTTGATAATCCTGGCAATATACCTATTGATAAGCATAAATCTATTATAATTAATTCTTATAATTATTATAAGAAAAATTTAGACTGGCAGTTAGGATGGAGCGGGAGCACTAGCTCTATATCTAGCCCAGGTCTTTTGACTGTATTTGATTCTTCACATCCTATTGTTTCTGGTTTATCCAGGAGTTTTAGAGCTTATTCTGTAACTGATCCTAATATTAAAGCATCCATATTAAAGGGTGAGAAACCTAGAGGAGTGTATATAGTTGCTTATTCTGGAATAGTAAGCAATAGTGTTTTGGCTGCAATAGAGAGAGGAACAACTTATCTAAATGGACGAATCGCAAAAGAAAGGGGTGTATTTTTTGGAATAACTAATGCGAGATATTGGACAACTGAAACTAAAACTTTATTTAAGAACTCCCTATCGTGGCTCATAGAGGGAGCGGATATTGATGGCGATGGATTCTTATCTGATAATGACTGCAACGATAGAGACCCTAAGATTAATCCTGCTGCGAGAGATCCTGCTTTAGACTGCATTAATGAGCCTCCAATTATAGATAATATACCTAGATTAACTTTCTCTAAAGGAGATTTAGTTGTGATTCCTGTGACTGCTAGGGATCCTGATAATGATGTTTTGAGTTATAAGATAGATGATTCAAGATTTAGCTTTTCTTCAATTGATAAAACATTCGTGTGGCAGACGAGCCTGAATGATGCTGGACAATATACGTTAAAGGCAACTGTAAGTGATGGACAATCATCTACATCGCAAGATTTTACAGTTAATATAAAAGATAGCTTATTTAAATTTAATCAGATACCAAATGTGACATGGGAAGAAGATAGTTTTACTGTTCTTAATTTAAATGATTATCTTTTTAATCCAGAAGCAGATGAAATTACGTTTGGAATAGCTGAGACTTCTTCTAACAATGACATATCTGCTGAGACATTATCAAATGGCGTGCTAAAGTTTGTATCTACACATGATTGGTTTGGAGAAGATTGGATTATTTTTAGCGCTTCAGACAGAATAGATAAAGTTGTTTCAAATAAAGTAATTCTTAAAGTTACGCCTCTTAGTGATTCTCCGATAATTAAAAATTCTAATCCTGATGATTTAGTTATAAAATTGCCTGAAGGAATAGAAAAAGTATTTAAACTAGATGCGGAGGATCCTGACAAAGAGAATTTTACAATATCCTGGAGATTGAACAATATTATTGAAGGAAATGGAGGCTCTTATAAATTTAAGAAACCTAGAGGAGTATATACCTTACAAGCTATTATTTCAGATTCCTTATATCAGATAGATAAATTCTGGAGCATTATTGTCGGAGATTCTCAAGAATTTACATGCTCTGAGATTAATGGATTTATCTGCTCTGAAGATAAAGTGTGCCCTAATTCAAATAATGTATCAAGTCTTGATAGCCCTAATTGTTGTTTGGTGGAATGTATTTCCAAACCTGCGCAATTTAAAGATGTGGATGTCTGCGATGAAATAAATAATTCTTTGAAAATAGAGATAGAATCTCCAAGAAGCGATGATAGTATAAAGGTAGGAGATACTATAAATCCTGAGATAAAAGTTGAGAGCGAATTAAATGAAGATCTGGATTTAGATGTTGAAGTTAGTTTGTACAATATTGACGAGGAAGAGTCTATAGTTGAGGACAAAGGATCTGTTGAGATAGTTGAGGGAAGAAGAGAAGTGATTAGATTAGAACTTGATGTTCCTGCAAATTTAGATTTAGATGATGATTATGTTCTCTTTGTAAAAGCAGAAGACGGTTTATGCAATCAGAAAACTGTTGATATTGATATAGAAAGAGCAAAGGATAAAATTGAAGTAACTGAATTTAATTTGCCTGAAAGAGCGAAATGCGGAGATACTATAACCTCCAGAATAAAGATTGAAAATTTAGGAAGTAATGATCAGGAGATATTTTTGAACGTGCGAAATAATAAATTAAATATAGATGAAAACACAGGGTTTTTTGAAATAGAGGATTTTAATGGCGATAACAGTGTTACTAAACAATTTAGCTGGACATTGCCTGAGAAAATAGATTCCGGAGAATATATTTTAACTGCTACAATAAAGGGCACATTATTGAATTTAGCAGAGACACGTAAAATAGATATAGAATGCGAGGGCAAAAAAGCTAAAGAAGAGAGCAAAGATATAGAATCTATCGGGCCTATAAAACTTGATAATCTTGAAACTAATCAGCAAAGCAAACAAAACAAAGAAAACAAATATAATGTCTTTATTCTGTCTATAATGCTTCTGACAACTTTTGTAGGAATTGCATTTCTGTTCTTGTGCTATTATATTGCCAGAGAAAAGGAATGACTGCTTACTGAATTTATTGGCTAATGGGCTTAATCTACTTTTCCTTGTCCAATAATTTCTTTTACTGCCTGAATGCAATATTTTTTCTAACATCTTCAGAAATTTTTCACCTTGTTCAAAAAATTTACTCAATTCCATATTTAATGTTGATATCGTGAATTTTATAAAAGTATCTGAAAGCCGCCGCCGAGCAATTGAATATAACGTGTCGGCTTATGAGAAGTAATTTGCTATTAGTTCTTATTTCAAGATAAGCAAATTATTTGGGCGAACAGCAGTGAACCTCAGAGCCTCTGTTAGTTGCCTTTTCTGAAAGAAGAGTTCGACTGGAAGGAGAAAGTTGGCGGGCGAAAATTTTAAATAGAACTGTTAAATAGCTATACTATGGTAAAATTCAATATTCTTATTGAGCAAGATGAAGATGGCTGGTTTGTCTCAGAAGTAATCGAGTTACCAGGATGTCATACTCAAGCAAAGACCCTTGATGAGCTTTTAGTCAGAACTAAAGAGGCAATTTCTCTTTATCTCAAGTGCCAAAAACCTGAAGAAAATGGAAGATTTTTTGGATTGCAACAAATAGAGGTATAAGATGGCTAAATTGCCTCGTTTATCAGCAATTGAGCTAGCAAAAATCTTAAAGAAACTTGGTTTTCAATTTATTAGGCGGGAAGGAAGCCATATGTTTTTTTAGACATTCTGATGGAAGAACGACTGTTGTTCCGAAACATCCTGGCGAGGATTTAGGACCAGGCCTTTTATTGAAGATTATCAAAAAAGATTTGCAGATTTCTAGAGAAGAGTTTGAAAAGTATTTATGATTTTGAGAAAGTTGGCGGGCGAACTAATTATATTTTATTTCATATTTCTGTTCTGCGTATTCAAAAAATAAGTAATCCTGTCTTTCTATAGAAACTCCATCAATCTTAACACGCTTTACTTTTCCTCCATCTTCTGGTCGCATGTAAATTATTCTACCTAACCCCATACGTGCACTTAATTGTCCAGTGAAATCAACTTCTATAGGGAGTTTCCTTAATATTTTTTCAAGTTCTTCTGTATCGCAACGGCGACCAGCTCCTATATGCATAGTTTTAGTATTCATGAGTATTAGTTAGTAAAGCATCTTTATTAAGTTTTCTAAGCGAGCCCGCCAATTGCAATGTATGACATTAAAAGAAGTTTCTTGCCTAAATAAAAGTTATCAAATAAGCGAAGAATTTGGGGATTTTTCGCAGGAAAATCCCAGATAAGCGCTGTTATGTGTTTTTTCTGCAAGAAAAAATGCCGAAGCGAAGCGTAAGGCTGCAAGCCGTCCCCAAAATCTGAAAGATTTTGAGTCCCGAACCCCCAAGAAATTTTATTAGTGCTATTATTTAGTAGTTACTAAGAGAAAGCTTTAAATACCTTTAGAAATTATCTCAAAATATGCAAGATCTTTATACCTTAGAAAAAATTCTCAGAGAAAATGATTTGATAAATGATAGGGTTTCCCTTAAATCAAGATATGCCAAAGCAATAAAAGATCCTGTTGTAAGAAAAATATTTGATTTGAAAACACCTGAAATTACAGATCTAAGCCCTATGTTAGAAATCGAAGGTAAGGGAAAAGTGTATGCAGTAAGATATGATTTAAACAGAGGTGTTGATAATCATAAGAAACATGTAGTTGCAGGGCTGATTCTTAGAGGAGTTCTTCAAGGAAAAATACCAAGAGAAGAAATTGATACTTTTATTGATGGCGGTAATTTTAATTCTGCAAAAGCAGTAAAGTTTTATGCAGATCGATTTAAGTTGAGAGGAATGTACGTTATGTCCCGTTTATTTCCTAAAGAAATCATTGCCATTCTTGAATCTGATAATTTCAATGTAATAAAGGCTCCTAGAAAATATGATCATGCAAGAGAAAGAGAATTTTATGAATATCTATTTGAATGTATGAAAGATAGAGAATTTCGTAAAGATAAATTTTGTTTATGGCATGCAAAATATGGTGGCGAAGTGTCATACCCATTTGGAAAAGAAATAGCAGAAAAATTAGATATACATCCAACTCATCTTGTTTCTTGTCTTGGAGCAGGCACAACTCTTCAAGGTCTACAAATCGCAATTCAGGATTATTTCAAAGAAAGGAAAGTAAAGGAAGTTCCCAGAATTTTTGTTGCTGAACACGAAAGATCTCCTCTCTTTACAAATATTATTAAACATGTAACATTGGCGAGAAAAAGGAACGGACTTGAAGAATTAACTAAAGAAGAGGCTTATCAGCGAAAATATGGAATTCCGCATTTGGTTTTAGGACCCCATTATGATGAAATTAATCCACTTCTTTCAAGAGATTCTATCAATAAGATAGATGAAGTCGTTCTCTACTCTGAAACTGAATGGAAACAAATACAAAAAGAGCTTTTAAGAAAGGATCTGAGTATAGGTAATTCCTCAGCAGCTAATGTAAGCGTTGCTAAACGACTTGCGAATGAGGGAAATAATGTTTTGACAGTAATTTTTGAGCCTTATAGAGATTTTTATCAACAATTAGAGGCAGATATATCTTCTAATCAAGATATTCCATGGTTGTTTAGGTATGAAACTCCTGCACAAAAGATTGCATTTATAGCTACAAGCGTGGTATGGTTTTCTGGTGCAGTATGTTGCGCTTTATCAGATAATCAATTCCCAATTATTCCATTCTAAATTAAGGAAAAATCTACAAAGTTTTATTAAGAGCCTCTTTCTCTAGAGCTTATGCCTGATGATAAAGAAGAAAAAGGGAGCAAAGAAAGAATTTCTATCTTCATTGATGGAAGTAATTTCTATAATAGCACCGCTGTATTAAATATCGTGGGCAAGGTAAATTTTCAGAAATTACTTGATGAACTTGCAGGGAATAGAGAACTTGTTAATGCATATTATTATGTTGCTCCTTTAGACCTTGAAACAAATCCTAAAAAATACTGGGAGCATCAAAGATTTCTTGCTATGCTTAAAGAAATTCCTAAGTTTAATGTGGTTCT
>CAYIGH010000031.1:0-11915 GCA_964362915.1 Candidatus Woesearchaeota archaeon
AACATGAATGGAAAATAAACCCGAAGTTTATGGATTAGAATTTACACATAGCCTATCTTTCCCAGTTGTTATTATCAGTGAGAATACTCCTCACGGAGTATTTTTGAGAGGTTATTGTCACAAATACCTCTCTTATTTTATATTAGAAATATTTTTCCATAGGAAACGTTTAGGGGTTAAAGATTATATAACATCGAGAGACTTAAATCTTTCATCAAGTTATTTAATTCTCTCGTTATATAGTCAAAGACTTTGAAAATTGAGCAGAATTTGTCTTTGACTATTAGCGGAAGACTAAAAAACTGCTCAAATATTTTTGTCTTCTGCTATATATAAAAAATTAAACAAAAACTTATAAAAGAAATGTTCTATCTAAAAATATGGATTTAAAACTATATGAAAATAATTATCATGAATATCTGGCTTCCTCTATCAGTGAATTAGTCATAGAAAAGATGGAAGTTTTAAACATTGCCGGGAGAGATTTAGCAAAGATAATATCCGAAGAGCTAAAATTCTCCAGAGCAGCTACAGAATCCCTAATTTCATTTGTTAAAAATGGGTACACTAATTATTACTTGCCAGAAAAAATAAAAACAGAAACAGATAAAAAAAGATTATACAGACTATCAGCAATATTATACTCATTAAATATAGATAAAAAAGATTCTGTTATTGAAGAAATTAGGAAATTCTATAATGGAGAATTTACCTATCCCCCACAAAAAGAAAATACACAAAATTCTTTAGAAAAAAATCTAAAAAAGCTTAAATCAGAAGATAAAGAATGGATAGAAAGATTAGTTAGCAACATAATTAGAAATTATAAATGAATCAAGCAAATATAATCTCCTTTCCGTCAATTATTGCATCTTTAAACTTATAGTAAAGATTAATCATCTCATCATTAGTGTCTATCCCATTACTTTCAAGATAATCCCTAAAACTTTCCATGCTGTCTGCCTGAATCAATTGTATAATATAACTCTCACTTCCCAAAGCCCGAACATTCCCTATTAAAACCTTGGGATTCAGATTATATATCCTGCCCTTATCAATACTCAATATAATATTATCACTTCCTTCTTTTCGCTCAATAACACTAACAACAATATCATTACGATAATCTTTAGATAATAAATAAAGAGTTTCAGGTTTTGGATTAACTGTGTCATTAGTTGCGCCCTCACTCTTCCCGCCTGTATCTCCACTTCCTCCTGCTTTACTCTTCTCAACCAAAGACAGCTTAACAATTTTCTCAAAATCAATTGCTTTCAAATCACCGATTAAATATAATATACTGGCCTTGTAGTGATTTAATACAACCCTATTGAACAATGCATTCAATCTTATTAAAGTTTCATTCACTTCTCTGTCATTCAACCTACTCTCACTAGCCCGTAATCCATCAATATGCTCTTTCAATTCTCTAATCTCAGCAACAGCAATATCATCTCCGACAATAATCCCTTTTTTAGCCAAATCATCTCTTTGTTTGCTTTCAATCTCAGATAAAGTAGCATTTAGAACACCCTTGTTATTATCACTAATCGCATTCTTAACACTCTCTTTATCAAGCCAGCATCTTATCTTCTGATCATCGCAATAGCCCTTATCAACAAATCTAGTAGGATCTGTCTCACTTCCAGGATTCCTGCTGGAGCAAATACGAACAATTCCTCTATCATAAATTTTAGGAATCAAACTCTCTTCTACTCCAGACTGTATATTAGCGCTTAAACCACTAGCTAATAAATCAGGGCTCCCGCTAATACACTCCCTCTCGCTCTTTATGTCTGCCTCTTTTGCCTGTCCAGAAGTATACTGGTCTCTTAAATAATTCAAAGCAAAACTAGTTGATACTTCTTTAAAGCCGCATTCTTCATTATCATTAACTCTTACGCATAATTCTTTATATCCTTCAGGAGCTGTAAAGTCCCTGCTCTCTGAAGCATATTGCCCTCTTCCAACAAATCCAGAAGCAACATGTACAACAGCTGGAATGCTGTAAAATCCAGATTCAGGAGGATTCTTCAAATAAACACTATAATAAACACCTTGATCTTTGCCTGCAAAAATATGATAAAATACCTTATATTGAGAAGTTGCAGGCACAGTAGCATCAGTGTATTTTACTGAACTAAACCAAGCATGGAATTGGGGTGGACTATCTGGTTTTATCAAAGTCTTAAATGAAGTTGGTGCTTTAGCAGAAATAAATGCCTTGCAGAAAGGTGCCCCAACTTCCTCTATTGACCTTGCCCTAAATGCCTTTATAGAATTGACAGCATAACTCTGCGTGAAATAATTGACAGAATCCTGCAAATTCTGCCATGCAGCGCTGACTGTCAAATATTCTCCTCCTCCTCTTGTTCCCTGTCCATAAGCCAATTCAACTATTTTAGGCAATATTACTTTAGCAACTGGTGCAATCTGCCTCCAGAAAAACTCGCATAAATAAATAGAATAAATCTGATCGCAAATTCCAACAGTTCTTCCTGTAGCCAAACTCTCGCTCAAACAATCTCTATGATTTCTTAATATGGAAACAAATCCTTCTATTCCAGCATGTATTCCAGTCAAGCAAACAGGCACAATTATCCCTTCCCTTATATTAGGCAGGCACAACAGAGTAGATCCAATAATCCCTGTCTGAACAACATCTGCAACAGGATATTGCCCTCCGAAATCACACCTGGACGAAGGGCATATAACAGGATCGCAGACATTAAATAATAAATGACATTCTTCAGGGCTCATAAAATTCTGGCATTGTGTAGAAGGAATATTAGCAGCAGGCCTCCCAACTGCAAAATCTTTTCCATTCACTCTAACAATCTTCCTTCCATATTGATTAGCAGCATCTTGAATTGCCAGCACTGCCTGTCCAACTCTTCTTTTTGCTTCTGTTTCACCTAAACCAGGGAAAAATCCTAATGGCTGTCCTGTATTCAAATTAATCAGCTGGCAAATATCATCGCCATATCCTTCATAAAACTGCTCTTGTCCATTTAGCCCAACATTGCACAAATAAAAACTTGTAACTCTTCCGCTTGCATCAAATGCTCCTATGCCCCCAAAAGCAGGCAATGTCTGCCTTGTAGCAGCATACCATCCTTCTCTTACATCAAAAGGTACAATAGCTGGCATTCCCTTGTATGGCTCTGTTTCATAATATCTTATTTCAGGATTTTTGTAAGGATTAACATAACTGGCACTTTCAGCACTTGTAATTCGACCAATTCCATATATATCTAAGAATTCTGCCTTCTTTTCCAAAGTCAGTTTCTCATAGCTATTTTCTCCGCTCTTTTTGTACACGTCCTGAACAATATAACCCTCTCCTTGGGAATCCCTCACTAATCCAAGATAATAATTTCCTCCGTCAAATCCCTCTTTAGTAACTTGATTAATACTAACCCCTTTACTATTATAAACATTAATTCCTGCCAAATGAGTATTCGTGCTATCTTTAAATCCTTGAATATTAGAAGAAATTCCTGTAACAGACACAACTTCTCCAACAACATTCTTTCTTATACTGCTTGTAGCAACAATAGGCAAAGGCAGTCCTAAACTTTTTGCTTGTTCTGCAATCTGAATATTACTATATCTCTCTTTATTATCAAATATCTGGTCATAGCTGCTCTGCAACTTTATATTTGCGTCTTTTCTAATGCTCTCAGAAGCAGCCCCCTCATTCATTATTAAATTATATTCAAGTTCCCTCAATTCATTATATCCATAAAGGCCTTGCTTATTATATCCCTGTTCACAATCTCCCAAAAGCTCTGCAGCCTTCATATTCTGCCCCTTCACAACAATATCTCTCGTTCCGTATCTCGTCTTCAAATCATTGCAGTAAGCAACAGCTGCCTTAGACCTATCAACATAACTTGTTCCAAAAACACCCTCTTTCTCAACATAACTTTTCTCTATGCCTTCAATTCTGGAATTAATTTGATTAATTGCCCCTTGAGCAGAATTAACATCTGTATCTATTTCATTTGCTTTAGCCAAATAGCAAGCATTTAAAGTTGGATATTGCCCTGTACTAACTAAATCAGTGCACGTTCTAGTCCATCCGACCATAACCTTTTGCCTTGCAAGTGCCTCTCCGCCTATTCCAGTCAAGAAATTCTTTACACTCAAAACTCCAGCTGTAGCAAAGCAGGCGCCTTTCAAACCTTCAACAACCTTTCCAAGTTTCTCATTAATATTTTCCCATTTCTTAATACTCTCATTCAGGTTCTCAATCAATTCTTCAGTCTTGTCAGGAGATAATTTAATCGCCCTTTTCTCAATTCCAATTCTTACAGTCAAATTAGTCTCTGTCCTAGTTCCATGAACCTCTGGCAATAACCTGACTCTGGCAATTTCCTCAATTTCAACATTCCTTAACCTAATATATGCCTTATCACAAATCTGCTTAGCTTCATCATTCAATCTTAATCTATCTGTTTTTGATTTCAGATTATAACCTCCTGCATTATTCTTCTCCGCTCTGCAATTCACGTTAACGCTAACTTCTTCCTCGCTATCAATCCTATCAAGTCTTATACTTTCTATACTCCCAACACCACTATCGCTAAGATTCTGCAATTCTTGCAGCTTAACATTGACACTCTCTCCTTTAACGCCTGTAACACTAAAATCAGCGCTGGAATATTTCTTTGGGCTGCTAAATCCCAAAAGTCTGACATTATAAAATCTACTATCTATGTTTACTACTCCGCCAGCATTAGAAAAGTCAGTATCGCTCATTCCGGCCAATTCGTATTTATATCTCTCAACAACCTCTGAGTCAGGATATTTCTCAACAAATTCTCTAATTACTCTTGCTTTAGTATTGTCATCTCCAGCCAACTCTGCTAAATTAATAGCTCTTATTAAAGCCAGTTCTCCCCATCTCTGACTGCCTTCAACATTTCTCTCTCTTTCAGCAGGATACTCATCTACAACTTTTTCTAAAGCAGAGATTGCCTCTTTGAATTTTTTGTCAGAATCATTCACGCTGGCATTAACTTTCTCACTTAATCTCAGCTCAATCTTCTGTCCTTCACTGCATCTAATATTAACAATTCCTGTTTCATTGTTTTTATTGATAATAATCTTATCAACACTACAGCGATCATTCAAAAATCTGCTTCCTTCATAGACATCAAGAATATCAGTCCCTTTGTCATCGCTCAAACTTATAGTTGCCTTATTCTGTGCCCCGACAAAACCATCATAAGCAACTTGCACGCCTGCTCTGCAATATGCCCCAGGCACATAAATCACTCTAGAAGTCTCTCCCCTATTTACTTTAGTAGTGGCTATTTTCCTATCTCCGCTATACAAGCTAGCAATAGCAGAATTCGGGTCTGCGTTCTCCAACCTAACAAAATATCTTCCATTCCAAAAACTCTGCTTAAACTTATTATCTTCAAATTCTGAATCACTCATCGGTTCCAATAAAAACTCTGCTCTCCCAACACCAAAAGAATTATCTGCCTCATAATCTAACTGTGCAGTCAAAGTAACATTAACAAATTCAGGAAGTTCCTTCTCAACAGGATTTCTCCTCAAAACCACTACAACATACCCTATATTATTTATCAATGGGCTTCCCAATAATTTATCTCTTGATCTCAAAGCAGCTCTGGCAGGATGGAATCCTGCGCCAATAATTTCTTTAGGATATTTTCCGCTAAATCTAATGCTCCTTATTTTATCTATGTCAATCAGAGGATTAATCTGTAAGGCATCAATCTGGCAGAACACAGGCACATTCTGGTCAGCTAACAAATCACTTCTAACAACAACAGGCTGGCATCCTGCTGGAGAAATCTGTAATAACAAATCCTGTCTTGCCTGGCAAGTTTCTTTATCTCCTAAAATAGGCCAATATGTATTTAATCTATCTTCTGGCCCATAAATAGCCTGAAAACTTGGCCTTGGCTGATATGTAACAGATTGGGAAAAACTTCCTCCAACTTGAGCACCAGCTAATCCAATAAAAATAATCAAACATATAATCAACAATCCTATATTTCTCATTGCACACTTGCCTCCATTGATTCAAATGATGCATAATTATACTGTAGTTCTTCCAAAGATTTTGGTATAGGCAATTCTTCAGCATAAATTGTCAACTTGCCGCTCTCTAATTGTGAAGGCAGCAAATAAACATCGCCCTTTCCTCCGCCTCTAAGTGCATATTCTATCGTGGTCTCAGGAATATTAATATCAAAACATTCTTCTTTTGTTGCCCCGAAAAATCCAAAAATTCCAGATCTAGGCACTTCCTGGCACTGTGTTCTCTTACTAGAAGGAATAGTTATGCTTGAATTTCCATATACATAAACAGTTAATGTATAACTTCCTTCAGAAAGTTTAACTCCGGAAACATCAGGCAATAAAGTACTAACACTCTTCCCATCACTATCAACAAAAGATATAATCGCTGTTCCCTCAAGATTCTTTCCTCCAACTAGCAAATCAAGATTTACATTATATAATCTATCTAAAATAATATCTATACTGCTCTGACTATTACTGGAAAATGCCTCGCTCTTGTCTGCAAAACCCTCTGCTCTGACTATAAGTTCTCCATTCAAGCAAGCAGGAGCCTTCCCTATAAATCTTCCATTAGCACTCTTCCCCAAATTACATCTTTGATTAAAGCATTGATAAATTACATCCCCATTTACATTATTCAAATTAGCATCATACAAGTTAACTCCTATATCTTGAGTTACAAATTCGCATAGATCAAATCCCGAACTTGGTTCTTCTTCTAGTTCAGAGAATATTGCTTCTCTAACAACATTATTATCAATAATTGCAACTACAGGAAATTGAAATATCTCATCATTATTATAAATCTGCACTAATATAGGAAAGCTGACATCATAAACAAAATGATAGGGAGCATAACAAAATCCTAAAATTCCCAATCCCTCCTGTAAGCCAACAGGTGATGCAATCATTAGCTCATTATCAACGCCCTCTCCAACTATTTCAACTTTCGTAGGCATTGTCCTGGAATAAATTAAATTTATATTTTCATCAACATTTTCTCCAACATCAATAATATAATATTCATCCTTCTTATTATTCAGATTATAATAATTCCCTTTAAACTTAATAGCTCCAATATTTGCCTCTAATCCCCTTTTTAGCTCATCCAAAACATCTTGTGTTTTCCATATTTTTCCTGAGCAACTTATCTCTACACCATCAACAGGAGCATACAATCTTAAAACATCTGCTGCATAAACATCAAAAACCGCATCATTTTTTTCCTTTTCATATATCTTCCTGGCTAGATTATAAAACTTCCCTAGCTTGCTGCCTATCTCAATATTATGTTCAGTCCTTCTTCCAGAAACCTCTCCCTTACTGACAGTTAAATCAGAGTCAACATTTACATTCACTTCATTATCAAAAATCTCAACACTGGCACTTGCTCTATCTAATTCAATATCATATCCCTGCACATAAAAAGAGCTAAAATCACAATTTCCTAGGTTTTCTTCTACATATCCTGCAATCCCTTCTTCAATATCTCTCTTTAAAGGCACTTGCTCTTTAATCAGACCATTTCCAGAAATATAATACCAATAAGGCACTGGAAATCCTAAGAAATTTAAATGCGAAGAAAAAGGAGCATATTCGCTTCCGGGAAAATAATCGGGCACCTCAACATAACCGCCTTGGCTTCCAGCAAGTTGCACAGCCGCTCTAGTTTCCTGTTCTATGCAAAAAGTATAATAATCAAATACTGGCTCCAATTCAGCAGGGATTCCACCAATGCCAATCCCCTCTCTAACAATATAATATACTATTATACCAAAAACAATAACAATTGCGATTATAATAAACATTGTCATCTGCCCTTTCTTTTCATTGAGATTCATTTTTTCCCTCCTCTATTTTCTTTCACTTTATCTTTTATAAGCTCAAAAATCTCGCTATTGATATCTTTCTCTATAACTTCTTTGAATTTTCTCCATAATTCTTCATCTTCTATCAACAGCAGATACTTTTTCATTTATAACTCCTCTTTTTTAGCTGTCATTCTGACTAATTCTATTCTAAATACTATAAAAATCTTTCTTATTAACTAAATTAGTTAGTTAATAAGTTACTTAGTATAGTGATGCTTAATCCCTGCAAAAATAGCATGAAGAATTGTCGCCCATAAACCTGCGCCCAGCAAAAAAGCTCTAGGTGAACTTTTTTTAATATCTTCATGCATCTTTTCCATAATTTGAATCTTCTTATTCATGAAATAAATATCCATTTTCCACCAACAGCCCTTAGGAATTCAATTTTTAACAAAATCCTTATATAGATTAGATAATCAATAAGTAAATGAAATTGGAATTACCATTTTGGATAGCAATACTAATCCCAATAATAGTAACTATATTAGTAATAAAAATCCTGCTCACAGGAACGCCAAAATGAGAAAAGAGATAGATTATATAGACTTAATTATAAAAATATTCCTTGTCTTAGCAACAATCTTAGTAATATACTGGTTTATACAAATAATGTTGGGTGGAAGTCCAACAACTGAGCAATTTATCATAGGAATAATTTTAGTGTTGGTTGGGATAATTGTTAATCTTTATTATGCGTCTGGTAAATTCAACCAATTCGTCAATGGAACATTTCCGAGATTCGAAAAAAATATTGAAAACTCTTTTAACAAAACGAAGGAAGATATGAATTCATTAAATTAAAATATATCCTCAATAAAAAATGATGCAGGGCAAATAAAAAAGAAGCTAAAAATATAAAATGGCCCAACCCAGAATCGAACTGGGGAATCATCCACGTCAAGGATGCGGTTATACCACTAGCCTATTGGGCCCTTAATAAAAATAGCAAACAACTCTATTTAAGATTTATCAATCAAATTTAAATAAACAAGAAAACTGCCTTTATAATGGTTAAAGATAGTTCTTTCTGGGGGGTCTTAGGGATAATTATACTTATCCTAGGGTTCCTAGGAACTTTAGTTATAGCGATAAAAGGAAGCGCATATGCATATTTCCTACCATTCACAGGGTTAGCAGTTATCATCGGAATACTTTTAATGGCCTGGGCTTTTAAAAACTAAATAACCTTCATAACAAAACAAGTAAAATTTGATCTCTATGCTATCTCGTTCCTTGCCATATTCTCAATAGCAGTTCTAGGAATATGTGCCTTAATATTTCTAAAAGCCTTATTCCATATAAAAAATATCCCAAACATATTAAAAGATTTAAAATAAAGAAACAAAACATTTTTAATCCATGAAATTCCCTTTCATAATATGCCACTGTAGCTCAGTCGGATTTAGAGCGGCGCACTTGTAATGCAATAAACAAGCAATGCGTAGGTCGGGGGTTCGATTCCCTCCAGTGGCTTTGACATTATAAATGTCAATCAAATCCAAGGGATTTGAAAGGTTGCTGGAGTCTTAGAACCCGCTGGAGGTTCTAATTCGATTCCCTCCAGTGGCTTCTCTAAATCTGTTATTAAGATAAAATAGCTCTTTCCTCTTTATTATTAATATTCTCCATGCTTCTCTCAACCAACATCCAATCAAGTTTCATTAAATTCTTTACTATAGGATTACCTATATTTAACTTGTAATAGTCAGATTTTCCAATTCTTCTAGTTTTAATAATAATGCCATTCTTAATAAATTGAGGAAGTATTAACTTTAAGGAATTATAACTCGCATTACTTTCTCTAGCTATAGATAACTGCGTTGTTTACCGCACAGTTAAAGCAGTTATCTATTAGAGACTGCATAGAGCAGCCTGGGTACTATAAACTATGCAGTGCTCTATATCTCAGTTAGAGGGAAATCAAAGAAATGATTATCTATAAAAAAGTCCAAAACTCTTAATCGGGGTGTATCTCCAAACTGCTTCAAAAATAAAGATTTATTTTCTTTAATTTTCATACATTAATACATATATATTGTCTATTTAAATCTTACTTTCTTTTCATTACTTTATAATAAAAACAATTAATCCTCATCAACAAAAGTTGCCTTGCCTCCAGAAACTAGAATATCGCAAACCTTAGAGTCTAAATTAGCCAAATTTCCCTTAGAAAAGGGTCCAATCAGGTTTCCATCCATATCAACAAACTGTTCAATGTTTTCATTAAAAATAATCATCTTATATCCAATCTTACTGTCTTTTTTTCCATTAAGAATAGAAGAAAGCTCTTTATCCCCTGCCTCTAATGTCCTGACCAAATTATCAAACATTCTCTTTTCAAAATCAAACATATTCTCATAATCTCTCTTCATAATTCCTGTTTCAGCAGCGACAAAAACCAGTTGCAACAATTTCTTTTTTCTCCTTAATATAAGCCCCTTAAATAAAGCAATAGAATTCTCCATCTGCTTTTTGCCTTCAAGAACAGAATCAGAAAACAAATCACTGTTATTAGAGTTCTCCTCTCTCAATCCTTTTAAATAAACTGAAAAATCAGATAAAAAATTCTTATCTATTTGTTGTAAACTCTCAGAATATTTCTCCTTTCTTAAAAGCTCATACAAATCCTCATATACCAGCATATTTTTAATTAATAATGCATGCTTATAAAATTAGCTATAATTAAGATTATTTCTTTCTTCTTCTAAAAATTCTAATTCTGACATATCTAATATCTTTTTCTTTTCCTAAAAAAGTAACAATTATACTCGCTAGCTCTTCAATATCTATTTTTCTAATAGCCCTAACTCCTTCTCGCAAAGTTAAAGATAAATCCATCGTGTATATAACTATAAAAATTAGGATAAGATAATCTATCATTTTTATCAATCCGATAGCCAACTAAGTATAAAATTGATATATTCGCAAATAATTTTATAATTAATTGTAATCAAAAATAAATACATATAAAAATGCTTCATGCCTTTAATAAAAAATGGCAAAAACCTTTCATATCTATCTCTTTAGGCATGGTGAAACTACATATAACAGGGATAAAAGATTCACTGGCTTTCATGACCCTCCTTTAACAAAAAAAGGAATAAGACAAGCAAATATCATAGCAAAAAAACTCAAAAATAAGAAATTTAGAATTGCTTTCTATACAAAACTAAAACGCTCAAAACAAACATTAAAAAAAGTTCTAAAATACCATCCAGGATGCAAAATCTTGAAAAAGGACAACAGAATAATAGAAAGAAATTACGGCTTGTTAAATGGCACTCTCCACAAAGACTATATAAAAAAATACTCTCTAAAAACATTCAATAAAATTCATCGTGATTTCTATACAAGACCATTAAAAGGAGAAAGCTTCGCAGATGTAGAAAAAAGAGTAGCTCCTTTCATCAAAGACCTAAAAAAATTAATGGAAAAAGAAAAAACAAATGTTGCAATTTCAGCTCATGGAAACTCAATCCGCCTTTTCAGAAAAATAATGGAAAAGGCCTCAATTAAATCCGCTTGCTCCTGGAAAATTCCATATGACAAAGTCTTTGACTATAAGATAAAGGAGATAAAAGTTCATTAATCAAAAGCACATAAATATTTATATAGTCAAAAAGACTACACAAAATAAATGATATACTTCAAGAGTATAAAAAAAACTCTTCACTATATAATCAATCATGAAAAACAATTTCCTTGGAGCAAAGTCATCGAAATTATAGTCAAGGACGCTGAAATTTGACCGTTTGCGCCTTGACTACCTCAAGAATTTTGGCAATTAAATTCTTGATGGCGTCCAAGAACTTTGTTCTTGGTGTCAAGGGAAAGACGCGCTATATTGGTAGAAAACTTGTGTCTTTCACTATATATTAAAATCAAAGCACATGAGAAGGAAAGGAGATAAACTTGAAATTAAAACATGTTTTATCCCGAAATAAGTTCCTCTCGACAAATAAGATAAGGTCTGCTGTAAAG
>CAYIGH010000032.1:0-11625 GCA_964362915.1 Candidatus Woesearchaeota archaeon
AATTCCTCTCTCGGCTTCAAAAGCCGAGGTATCCTTGCCATATATGTAATGAAAAAATGAATGAAAATCAATTTAAAAAATTATTAAGTGGTTTGTCTTTCGTTTATTTAGCAGGAGCATTAGGATGTGAGCCTACTAAAAATTTAGCTTTAGAACAGGAACCGCTAATTATTTCAGGAAGAGTGAATGCAGAACATTTTCATGGTAAGCGGGGATTTTTCTCAAGTTCTATAAGTTATGAGATGAGTATGCTAACAGATAATGAGCAAATTATAATGTTCGATGGATTTTTGGAAGAAGAAAGTCTAGATTCTCTGTTGGACAAAGGAGATTCTGTAAAAATTCACTTGAGACAAAAGCGTTATGGATTTGGTTATTTTCTGAGTTTGAGAGATGTTGTAGAGGTAAATGGCGCTAAAAATCCACTCTATCGTGAATGATAGTAGTCAATTTCCTATAACTTTTCCCTTCAAATCTTTTGGGATATCAACATCTAACATTTTAAGAATAGTTGGAGTGACATCTAAGTTATCTATTTCCCCCAAGTATCCTTTTGATTTATGATTATCCATTATAAATATTCCTTTCCAAGAATGACATGCATCGTCGCCTCCTTTTGCTGTTTCTAAACCATATAAGGTTTCATTTCCTATCAATGAATTATTGCAGCCATAATGAAGATTATCAAAATAAACTACCATATCTGGGGCTATATCTTGATATCTGCCTTTAAAATAATCTTTTTTCATAAAGAATTTTGTATCTAGAATTAAGCCGTCGTCACCTGGGATATTTTTTAGTTTTTCTTTTAATTCTTTCAAAAGAGAATAATAATCTTCCTTTTCTACACATCCTTCTGGCTCTCGGCCTTTTAAATTTATGAATATCTGGGATTCATATGCTCCTATGGCAAAAACTTTTGTTTTTTTCCAATCAACCATTTCTGGTTTAAATTCAGTTCTACTTTTTATTGGCTCTTTTAAAACCATATAATTATTCTTAATCAGCCAATCAGTAAGATTGATTCTATTATGCATTCTAGTTATTCCATGATCTGAAAGAACTATTAATTTTGTATCTCTGTCTAATAATTCTAAAACTTCACCTAGACCTTGATCAAAAAATTTATAATAGTTCTTTAGAGTATCTTTAAATTCGGATTTTGAATCATATCTTCTATGCAACGGATCCATATAACGCCAGAACATATGATTTAGCCTGTCACTTTGACCGATAAAACCCCAGAATAAATCCCACTCTTTATTTTTTATTAAATATTTTATTGTATCAAAATGCATTTTTGTAACGTAATAGGCTTCCTCTATTAATTTTTCCTTCGACATATTTCTAAAATCTTTTACACTAGGGATATCAACAATTAACTTTTTTCCTAATACTCTTTCAATTTCTTCTTTTAGATTTTTTGGATGTGTAAATTCTACATCCTCTCTATTTGGAATATTTGGGCCTGCAATTAATAATCCATCGAAAGGTCTGACAGGCCACATCCCAACAACAAAGCAAACTATCGGTTTCTTCCATTTTTCAGATGCTATTTCCCATGCTGTTTTTGCCTTTATATTTCTTGATGTTACAATGCGAATATCATTATAAGAATAATTTTCTCTATAAATATATTCAAATATGCTAGTATCTGCAGGAGGCTTTCCTGTTATTATAGAAGTCCATGCCACAATTGATAAATTAGGTATTGTGCTGTTTAATTCTGCATAACATCCCTTATTGATTAATTTTCTGATATTTGGAAGCTCGTTTAGCCAAGAATGAAAAAAATATTCTGGAGGAGCACCGTCAATTCCTAAAACCAAAACCTTGCCCATAATTATGCTATTTCATATTACTTTAAATATATTCTTATTGAATAATCTATTAATGGAAAGAAGATTAGTAATATTTAAAAATAGATGAAACAATATAGAAAACATGGCTAAAAAAAAGATAAAAAAAGAAGAGGAAGGGTGTTTTCTTGGCAAAGATGAAGAGATTATGAGCAATGAAGAGGAAGAAGAATTAAAAGAGAATCTTAGAAGACTAGGATATTTATGAAACCGAATATAATCTTTATTATCACTGATGAAGTTAGAGCAAAGAATCTAAGCTTGTACGGATATTTGCATGAATTTGATCCTAATATTAAAAAGATAGCATCTGAATCTGTTGTCTTTACACAAAACATTTCTCCATCTAATGGCAGCTGGCCATCCTCTACTTCATTATTTACAGGTAAATATCCTGCTAATCACGGAATTATGCGTTCTATGCCTTATACAACAATTGATGAAATTAACGATCTGAGAAAAAATAAATTTTGGCTTCCATTAAATTTGCAAAAAATCGGCTATGATACTTATTTACTTAGCGGGCTAAAAGCATGGTTTAAGAAAGGATTCAATTATGTGAAAAGCGCTGAAAAAGCAAAGGACTCTTACAGGAAGATTAATAATAATGTTGTTATTAGAAAAATTATAAAACTCTTTCCTGATTGGCTTTATATGACGTTAAAAAATTTAACAAAAAGAGATCAAAAATTGGATTTCCCAAAAAGAGGTGAGATGCTTAGTTTAGCTATTTCTAAAATAAAAGATGCAAAAAAACCTTTCTTTATTTTTATTCATTTTGAGGACGCACATTATCCATGGGCTACTACGCCTACTCCAAAAATAAATAATGGTAAATCACGTAGGAGTGTTGTAAAGAAAATTTCATTTCAATCCCAAAAGAAATATGCTCAACGCCGCTTGTTTAATCTGTCTGCTGATTCATTCGAAGAAGTTGAAAGCAAATATAATAATGCCATAAAGATGCTTGATGATGATATAGGCAAACTTTATTCTTATTTAAAAGAACAAAACCTCTGGGATAATACAATATTTGTTTTAATGGGCGATCACGGGCTTAGTGTTGCAGAACATGAAATATATATTCACCATTCTGGGCTTTATGATGAAACAATTCGCGTGCCATTAATTATGCATATTCCAGGACTAAAACCTAAAGTTGTAAATGAACTCGTGCAGAATGTTGATATTGCGCCGACTATCTTAGAGTTATTGAAAGAAAAAAAGGTTGAATGTGATGGCAGATCTCTTTTAGGCTTGATAAAAACTGGAAAACCAATTAGGGATAAAGCTTTTTCTTTTGATGGGTGTTCTAATAATAGATGGTGTGCAAGAACAAAAGAAAGAAAGATAATTTTTTCAAATTCTAAATATTGTCTTGCATGCAAATCAGATCATTGTGAAGAAATAGAAGAATACGATTTAGTAAATGACCCTAATGAAACAAACAATATTAATTCTGGCAAATATGAATTGATGAATTTTGATCCTAATATAAAAATTAAATGATTTTGTACATAAATGTTTAAATATATTCTTTTTTACAGCAAAATATGACTGATAACATTGTTCAAACTCCTCAGGATTTTAGGAATTTATTTTCTTTGGAAGGAAAAGTGGCAATTGTTACTGGAGGGGCAGGCTATATTGGATCTGCAATTTCTAAAGGGCTTGCCTCTTTTGAAGCTAATGTAGTATTAGTTGGAAGAACAGAATCAAAACTTGAGAGTTTTATTAAGGAAAATAATGAATTATATGGTAATAGGTTCAAGGCATATGCCTGTGATATCAAGTATCAAAATAAATTTAAAGAGATAGTTGACTTGATAGATGCCAAATATGGCTCTGTAGATATTTTGGTCAATAATGCTTACATAAAGAAAAAGGAAAAATTTGATGAGCTCAGTGTTGAACAATGGAATGCGGCTATTGCAAATAATCTAACTCCTTACTTTACATGCAGTCAGGCAGTTATACCTTCTATGAAAAAAAAGGGCAATGGCTCTATAATTAATAATGCTTCTATCTATGGCTTTCTTGGAACAGACCATAGAATTTTTCTTGATATGGGTAATAATCCTGCGATTCATTATGCAGCAATAAAAGGGGCTATAACTCAAATGACAAGATATTTAGCTACTTTGTTTGCTAAAGAGGGAATTAGGGTAAATACTGTAAGTCCAGGATATTTTCCTAGAAAAAAGCCAGGAGAGTTTGGAAGACCTGATTATATAGAGCAGATATGTAAAAGAACGCCTATGGGCAGGACAGGAAATGTAGAGGAAATTGCAAGTACGGCTGTTTTTCTTGCATCAAATGCATCTTCTTTTATAACAGGGCAGAATATTGTGATAGATGGTGGCTGGAGTAGTTGGTGATATGGAGAATACTGTAGAAGAGTTCAGCAAAATGAATCATGATAGAACTAAAAAAATAATTGTTTACATTTCAGGCACATGGGATTTGTTCCATATAGGCCATTTAAATGCAATTATAACTGCAAAAAAGCTAGGAGACGAGCTAATAGTTGGAGTTAGCACAGATGAATTGATTAGAAAGTATAAAAAATACGATCCTATTTATCCTTATAAAGATAGATTAAAAATAATAGAATCATTAAAGTATGTAGACAGGATCGTTACACAAGAAGAATTATCTACAGAAGAGCAATTCAGAGCCCTAAATTTTGATGTCCTAGTTGTAGGAGACGATTGGAAAGGCAAATATTTATCTGGAATTGAATGGATAAGAAAACACGAATCAAAAGTAGTTATTTATTTGCCTAGAACTCCTGGAATAAGTACGAGTTCAATAAGAAAAAGACTATATGCTAATGTTATTAAGTAAACTTAATTTTTAACCGAAATAGGTGAGATTTTTAGAGTATCTTTATACACTGCATTGTATATTTCCTCAACAGATATAACTTTTAGATTATGATTTCTTGCAAATAGATTTATGTCTTCTCCTTTAGTCATTGTTCCGTTATCGTTAATTAATTCTGCTATTACGCCTACTTCCTTAAGGCCTACTAATCTTAATAACTCGATAGTTGCTTCTGTATGCCCTCTTCTTGACTTTAATAAATCCTCCTTTGCTCTTAATGGAAATAAATGGCCTGGCTTTTGCAGTTGTTCTGGCTTTGAATTACCGTCTAGCAATACCGATATTGTCTTTAATCTATCATGAACAGACATCCCTGTTGTTGTAGTAACAGCATCAATTGAAACTGTGAAAGGCGTGCCAAATTTATCTGTAGGATTATTTATCATCATAGGCACTTTCAGCCTATCAAGAATATTACCATTGCAGGGGAGACACATCAAGCCTCTTGCATAGCGCATACAAAAAGCAAGATTGTGCACGTTTGCTTTCTCTCCGGCAATAACCATATCCCCCTCATTTTCTCTGTCATAATCATCAACTATCACAATTGGGATCCCTCTTCCTATATCTTCAAGAGCAGAGTATATTTTTTTATTATTCATAGCAATTATATTTAATTATATATAATTACTATTTAAATTTAGTTTACCACTGAAGTATAATTACATCTTAATATAGTAAGAGACATAAGTTTCGTTCTGAAAGTATAAGTATAAATATAACTTCTGCGTGAAATAATAAAGGATGTGTAAAATGGAAATAGAAAACAGAATCCCTTATTCTATTGTAAAAGAATAATATGATAAAGAGAAAGATGGAAAGATAAAACAGAGGTTGTTGATTGTTATAAAAGCGTTCAAGATAAAAAGCAGTTATGAAATAGGAGAACAAGTGCATACGAGCCACACAAAAGTTCAAAGGTGGATAAACAGATTTAACAAAAAAGGAATTGAAGGATTGTATGATAAACCTCGTTCTGGCAGACCGTCAATATTGAAGAAAAAACAAATAATTCTGCTTGAGAAAACAATTAGTAGAAAAAGCGAGTTTAGAGTAGGGTACAACACGTTGGAAATTATTCACGAAATAAAAACAGAATTTGGAGTGGCATATACTCCAAGACATGTGAGAAGACTGCTACATAAACTGGGATATAGTAGAATAACACCTAGACCAAGTCATGTGAATAAAGACCCAATAAAAAGTAAGGAAATCGTCAGCAATTTAAAAAAAACTTACAATGTTTGGGTGAAGAATGGGTAGTTTTTTCTGGAGATGAATTTAGCGTTGATATGCAAATCAAAGGCACAAAAATCTGGGCCAAAAAAGGTTCTAAGCCATTGTTTCCTTCTCAAACAGGAAAAGGAAAAGTGAAGATATTTGGAGCACTAAATAACAAAAAAGGAAGAGTAATAACTTATGGCTCCAAAAAAATTGATAGACATTCTTTCATAAAATTTCTTGTAAAGATTTTGCACTATCATAAGAAAGTTTATTTGATTGTGGATAACGCTTCGTGGCATAAAGCAAAAGATGTAAAGAAATTCCTGAGGGAAAATAGACACAGATTAAGAATAGAGCATTTTCCGCCCTACAGTCCAGAATATAATCCATCAGAGCAATGCTGGAAATCTGTTAAAAGAGATTTACTAACACTGAAATTATTTTTATCAGCAGAAAGTATGGAGGAGCAGATTAAAGATTACTTCAAAAAGAAGGATTTTTCTGGCTTGAAGTTAGAACGCTTTTTAAGTCCTTGACTATAAACGAAATTCTTTGGTAATTTGTAAAATCTTTGTATTCTGTCTTGTTGAAATATAAGGGAATATCAGATTCATGGAAAAGATTAACTAGTTGTTCTTCCATTCTAGAGTTATATTTAGGTAGGATAATTTGTTGTATCACGTCCTACCTAAATTTCTTTACTATAATTATTTTTCGGTCGAACTCCGGACAATCTCCACGAATCATTAGTCCTAATTGATAATATCCTAATATAATAAGGTTTATTTACTATAGGTCAAATGTCCTTAAGATTCAATTGAATATAGCATCATGATTAAAAAAATACTTATTATAAGAAACGATAAAATAGGAGATTTAGTTACCTCCACAGGTGTATTTAGGGAACTAAAGAAGGCTTTTCCAGAATCAGAAATTAACGCTATAGTCTCCAAAGCTGGAGAGCAGATTATCTTAAAAAATAAAAATATTGATAAAATACTTGTTGCAGACTATCCTCCTAATAATTATAAAAATTTTATTAGCTATGTAAATCTAATAAAAATACTAAAAAAAGAAAATATAGATGTTGGAATTGATTTAAGAGGTAGTATTTTTAATATAATTTTTTTATATTTAATAAAAGCGAAATATAAAGTTGGTTATTATAATCATTATTTTTCAAAATTCTTCTTGGATTATTCTTATAAGAAAGACCGTAAGAACACACATGCTGTTTTCCAAAGAATTGACTTAATTAACAAATCTTTAAACTTAAATTCTAAGAACTATGCTCTGGATATAGCTGTAGATAAAGAAGACGAGAAAAAAGCTAATGAATTAATTAAGGACTTTAAACTGAAGAAATTTGTTTGCATAGTTCCTGATGCTAGCTTAGAGTATAAGCAATGGCCATTAGAAAGATTTGATAAAATAATTAAATATCTCCATAGGAACTATCTAAAATATAAAGTTGTTTTAATTGGATATGACAAAGATAAAATGAATTGGTTAAAAAAAATAAATCCAGAGATTATTGTTCCTGAAGAATTATTGGATCTGAGAGTTAGCTATCTTTTATTTAAGAAGTCACATCTTGTAATAACCCATGATGGTGGACCCATGCATATAGCTGGGGCTGCTAATTGCAATATGATTGCGTTTATACCTAAACATTTGGCTATACCTTATTATAAACCATTGAGCAAAAACTCTAGAATTATAAACAAAGATACAAAAAATATTTCTGTGGAAGAGGTGGAAGAGGTAATAGAGCGATTTTTATCTCAAAGGTAGCCTAAGTTTTTCAGCCTTTCTTTTATTTCTTCTTCTGTTTTTTTGTCCAGTATTTGGCTTTTATCTGGAGAAGAAAAGATTTGCCTTAAAATAAATGTAACATATTCTGATACAGAATGAACTCCTGTGCCCTCTATATTTCTTCTTATTTCTTCTATTAATGGCATTGGTAAAGAGACTGTGCCGTACTTATTCTTTTGATTATTCTTACTTTTTCTCATTTTTATAAAGAGGTTATAAACTTATTAAAACTTACGTTTTTAGATTGGAAATATTTAAAACACCAATTAAATTTAACCTCTGATGAAAAGCTTGGAAGCACAAAAATTTATTGAGTATTATAAACAGAAAAAGGTTACAGGAACATACGATGCACAAAGAGAAGGAACATCTTATAGGAGAAGAAAAAGAAAAATTGAATTACAATATTTTTTGGAACTTATTGATAAAAAAGAAAATGAGAAAGTTTTAGAATTAGGATGTAGTTCTGGATTTTTAACAGAACATTTGGGAAAAGTAACTGCGATAGACACTTCTGAGGACATGCTAACAATAACTAGAAAAAAGAATCCTCTTGCTGAATGCATTCATGCTGATATGTTTGAACTGCCCTTCAAGAATAATTCATTTGATAAAGTAGTAACTATGAGAGTATGGAATCATTTAGATAGGAATGACTTAATAAAAGCTATAAAAGAGGTAAAACGTGTTTTAAAAAATAAAGGATATTTAATATTTGATGCTGAAGATAAATCTTGGTTAAGAAGATTTATTGGTATTATCTATAAGTTTATTTTTAGGCCTACAGGATATAAGATTTATCAATATTCTATGAGGGAGTTATATAATATTTTGAAAAATGAGGGTTTTATAATAGAAAAAGTAAAATTCATTCAACATAGAATTGGAAGGCAAATAATCTTGAAGAATAAATTAATTGAAAATAGGATTTTATTAATAGCTTAAACCTTTTTCTCTTAATCTAGTCTGCAGTTCTATATAATTTCTCATTATCTCTTCTTTACTAAATCCTCTTCCCCATTCAGTTTGTTTTTCATATTCAAAAGTAACTGTTTTAGGAATTTCTTCTTTATATCGGCCATACATATGATGATTATTTGCCCAATCTGTTGTTATCTCTTTAATCCCGAATTTTTTTGGATTGTAAAAGACCTCTGTTCCTGGCCTTATTGTGAAGATAGATAGATATACCATTTCTGGCTGTGTTTCATTTATAAATTTCCAGGTTTTTTCTACTATGTTTTCTGGTTCGCCCGGCAATCCTAATATTAAATATACTCTGGCTTCTATATTATTCTCTTTTAAGATTCTAATTGTCTCTTTTGCCTTTTCTACCTTTATTCTTTTATTAATTATGTCTAAAGAAGTTTGATTAACGCTTTCCACACCTAAACCTAATGCCACACATCCAGATTCTTCGGCGAGTTTTGCTAACTCGGGCGTAATACCATCAACTCTACATTGGCCTCTCCACTGAATACCAGTTTCTGCTATTGCTTCTAGACGGGAGATAGCTTTTCTTCTACTTAAAGGTATACCTATCTCATCTAATAGGTTAATTCCTTGAATCCCATATTCGTTTTTTAGATAGATTATTTCTTCTTTAATTAGAGTTGATTCCCTTTCCCTTATAAATGGATTATAATCCTTAACCTGTGAGATTTCACAAAAGGAACAGCTATACGGGCAGCCTCTAGTAAAGACCACAGTTGTTCCTAGAAGGTTTTCTGATTCTTTTTTTTTCTTTAAAGTCATTATGCCTTTCTTTGCTATGGCTGATTTGGGAAGATATTTTCTAAGTGGAATTGGATATTTATTTATGTCTATAACCCTCTCCTGTTTATACACTTTTTCTAATTCTTGCTCTCTATAATCTTTTATTGCTTTTATGACTGATTCTTCTCCATCACCTAGAATAATTGAATCCAGTAAACTCAAACATTTATCTGGAAATATATTTGCATGTGGTCCTCCAGCTATATGTTTGGCTTTTGGATAAACCTCTCGCAGATTATCTATTATTTCTGATTGTTCATTATAATCTAAGGTGTATAGCGAATGAAGATAAATATCGCATTCTGGAATGTGACTGATAATGAATTCTTTTTTTATGCCTCTTAAATCAATAAGAAGTGGTTCTATTTGACTTTGGAATTCTGATTCGAGTAGTGTCAATAAATGAAAGTGTGTATGAGGGTCGCCCCTAAATGGGTCATGGAGATAATCACTTGTAGGGTTAATAAAGCCAATACGCATTTTAGTGTAGCGGAATTACTTTTCTTCTAGCTGTTCTTCCAGGAATAAACTCCTCTCCTTTTGTAATATAAGAACAAGAAAAAAGAGGTCTAGATCTTTTTTTTGATACATTAGCGTAAGAACCGTGAATACAATTTCCATGAAGAACAAGTAGATCTCCCTTTCTAAAATTTACATCTACTTTTTCATAACCTTCCGGCATTATTACTTTATTTCCTGGATTAGTTCCTTTATCTTCTCTATAGCTCTTTCTTTCTTCTGCTGGAAGAATGCCTTCTTTGTGAGAGCCAGGATAAAAGTACATTGTCCCATTTTCTTTATCCGCATCTGCTAAAAATAAATTTGTTGTTATATACTGCCCATTCTGGTTTTTTATATATGCATTATCCTGATGTGGTTCCCATGCTTGAAAAGCATAAGGGCTGCCTGCTTCTTTAAAAAGCATCTGGCTTTGCAAACCTACAACCTCCTTTCCTTGTAAAGTTTCTAAAACTGAGACTATTCTTGGATCTCTCATAACATTACTCATTAATTTTGTAGTCTCGATTGCCCTTTCTATATAATCTACTTTTTCCACTAAAAGAACGTTATTAGGAATTTCAGGAATAATTTGAGCAACTAGAAATTCCAATCTGTCTGGATTTATTATGGCGGCAAAATCTTTATTTGCGTGATTTCTTATATTATTTAGTATAAAATCGCACTCTTTATAAGAGAATATTCCTTCGACAACTAAATGCCCTTCTTCAAGATATTGCTTTTGTTGTTCTTGAGTTATTTTATACTCCTGTTCTTTTATATTTGAGCTCATTTTTTATCTATAGAAATTGTTTATTTTTGTTCTATATAAATATTTCGCTAAGATTGCCGTGTTGCATGACCTCCAATAAATAACACAGCATTCTCTAATTCGTGATTATTGCGTAATTTCTTGAAGCAAATTGTAAGCCCAGAACTTTACTTTAACTTCATGATACATGTTTCTTTTCTTTGTCGCAGAAACGTATTCCCCCATTGTTCTTTTGCATCCTTAATATATCCCTTCTGTTAATGGCCATCTTTGTCCATAATCTTTTTCTCTCGACCATTCTTCATAAGGCATGCTTTTGTAAATTCTAACTTCTTTTTTTCTTCTAGGAGACTTTGTTTTAACTGAGCAATTATCTCTTAGTTTAATTGCCGTTGGAATCTGATATTTATCACATAAATTGAACATATCTTCATTTTCATGCAATCCATCGGCCAAGAGAACCCCTATATTTTTATGATTCTTTCTCACCATTCCCCTTGCAGACGCTCTTTCATCAAGACCTTCATTACCAACACGAATATCAATTGTATACTTTTTTCCTTTCTTATTTTTACAACCCATTATAACAACTTTTATCCATCCTTTCTTTACTTTCCATTGTTCTCTCATCCATCCTCCTCTTTTTGTTGACTTTTCTCCAGAACCATCAACTCCAATATCAAGATAATCTTTCATATCTTCCTCAAGAATCTTGAAGTCGAATTCAAGAGCATTATATCGACGTGAAATCTGAGTATAGCTTATTGCCGGAAATTTGTATTTATAATTTTCAGA
>CAYIGH010000033.1:0-11574 GCA_964362915.1 Candidatus Woesearchaeota archaeon
TCACCCCTATCGAATTTCCCCATTCTCTCAATTCAACTTCTACCATGTTTAAACACAATGTATAACTATTTAAATAGTTTTCTACTAAATCTGTTAACTTCTAAATAGTAACAAGTAGATTTAAACTTTACGATACAAACGTATATTATTAATTAATATTATACGATACCATAAGAAACAAAATTATATACCAATTTAACCCTTAAACTCTTCCCTTGCTCCCAATAACCTTCAAGTGCAATTCATGCATCCTCTTCAAAAATTTAGCCCTATCTTCCATCTTTATCAAATCCGATCTACCCTGCATCATTAAATTCAACCCAAATGGAGAGACAATAGGCACACGGACAAGTTTAACTTTAACTTTCCCATTTTCAATCCACTTCAAAACATCTTCGGCATGTTTAACATCCATCAAATCCTCAAAAACCTCGCGCCTCGCCTCACGCAGAATAGGAAATTCATTGCTTATTTTCCTAATAGCACTATATAAAAACTCACTGTGCACTTGCTGCTTTCCAACACTCTTTTCCCTTCCTTTATAATTCCTCAAAATCATCAGGCTTCTAGCAGCGCAATGCCTGAATCTTCTCTTCAAAATATCAGTCTTATCAATTGCCTCTTTTAATATTGCTCTTAAATCCTTGCTTTTTACCCAAGGAATTATCTTGCCCTCGTCTAATTTCTCGCCCGCAATAAAAAAGCCATTATCATTAATCCCTATTTCAACATCCCTCTGCCTCAATCGAGCAGCAGCATAAGCATAGGCCCTTGATAAAGCATCATTAACTCTCCTTCCATATAAACTATGAAACAGCAAATATTCTTTCTCCTCTTTGAATTTCTCGACAATTATTGTTTTCTCATCAGGAATATCGCTAAACTCGTGCTGTTCCATAAAATAATTATAAATTTCTTCAGCCACATCTTTTTTGCAATACAAATAGCCCCTAATAAATTCCACGCAATCTTTCCTGTCCTTTATCCTCTCATTAACAAATTTCCTAAATTTTCCAATATCACAAGCAACCTCAAAATTCAAAGGCAGCATCTCACTAAACCAAGAAGGAATTGTAGGATTTTTTGAAACATCAGCCATAACAAATGCCTTCATGCCTTTAGAATATAAGAACTGATACTTCTGCCCTCCCAAAACAAAAATATCTCCTCGCTTCATTCTTTCAAGAAAAGATTCGTCTATCTTCCCAACAACCTGTCCTTTCTTATCGCCTGAGGAAATAACTACGTTAATATGGCTCTCATTAGGAATTGTTCCAATATTTGTCATATATATAACCCTTGCCAATTTTCCCTTCTTTCCTATCTTCCCCTCTTTCGCATCATACCAAATCTTGGCATACACGTTCCTATGTTCCAAAGCGTAATCTCCAGCCAAATAACTTACAACACTAAAAAAATCCTCTTTGCTCAAATCCTTATAGCAATAACTTTTCCTAATAACTCCCAGCATATCATTTACGTTCCATATTTTGCTAATAGCCATTCCGTATATTTGTTGTGATAAAACATCCAAGGCATTTTTTGGAATTTCAGCACTATCTATTTTATTTTCAATCATTTCTTTCATCAATACACCGCATTCAACCATATCATCCCTATCTAAAACAATAAATCTTCCCCTAGGATTATCATGCAGTTTATGTCCCGCCCTGCCAGTTCTTTGTAAGGCCCTAGAAACACTTTTTGGCGATCTTAATAACACAACTAAATCAATGCTCCCAATATCTATCCCCAATTCCAAACTAGTCGAACTAACCACAACCCTCAATTCGCCCTTCCTCAATTTGTCTTCGATCTCAAATCTCTTTTCTTTGCTCATAGAGCTATGATGGGCCCCAATCAGCCCAATATACTTGCCGGAAAATTGACTTTGAAGATGATGAATAATTCTTTCAGTTGCAGCCCTCGTATTAGTAAATATTAATGTAGTTCTATTTTCCTGTATTAATCTATCCAATAAATGATACAATTCTTTCTGGCTCTCAACACTTTCAGCCTCTAAAATATTCGCCCCAGGAAATTCCAAGTCAATTTCAATCTTCTTCATCAATTTAACATCAGCAATCAAGCAATCTCTCTCAGACCCAACTAAAAATCTTGCAATCTCATCAAGCGGAGAGATAGTGGCACTAAGCCCAACCCTAACAGGCTCAATCAAGCTTAAATCATTTAGTCTTTCCATACTTAAACTCAAATAAGCACCTCTCTTATTAGTCAGCGCATGTATCTCATCAACTACAATAAACTCCAGGGCGCTTAATTTTTCAACAAACTTTTCTGTAGTCAATATTATAGCCAAGCTTTCAGGCGTTGTGACTAAAATATGCGGGGCCTTCTTTGCCATCTTAACCCTCTCTGCAATACTAGTATCACCTGTTCTTAATCCAATTCTAATCTCCTGCATCTTCAATCCTTTTTTTTCAGCTAGCTCTTTAATCTCTTTTAACGGCTGAACTAAATTAAAATGAACATCATTGCTCAATGCACGCAAAGGCGAGCAATAAACAGCATATATCTTATCTTCGATTTCATTTTTCAAACCCAAATCAACCAAATAATTTAATATGCTTAAAAACGCAGTCAATGTCTTAGTCCCTCCAGTAGGAGCACTCACTAAAATATTCTTCCTATCGTAAATCGACTTAACACCATACAGCTGCGTCAAAGAAAAATCCCCAAATTTAGAAAAAAACCATTCTTCAACTATAGGATTCAATATTTTTCTTACTTCTTTAGTTTTACATATCTCAATATATTCTATTTTTCCCATGCAACAATTCTAAAACTAGCCAATTATAAAGTTATGTACCAATCCTATAATTACAAAATCTCAAAGTGATAAAGTCTAGGAGCGTCTTTTAAGTTTTCTATTAACTTCAACCAATTTGTTTCTATAATTATTGATATCTTCTCTCTCTAAATAACCGCTTTCATAGGCTTGTATTTTATAAGGTATACAGATCTCCATAAGTCTTTCTCTCTCTTCAAAAAGTTTCACTGTTTCTTCATCAACCATAACAGCCCGCCTTACAGCATTCCAATATCTCTTTAAATAGCCCATATTTTTTAATGAAAAAGGGCGTTTATAAATATTTATATAACTGCCCCTCGTCCCAATTTAATGCCAAAGATCTCAAAGCAAAAAAAAGATAAAATAGCCGAACAAATTCTCCATTATTTATTCACAATAGCGCCAGAATCAAAATTTACAGCACAAATAAGCATCGAAACAGCGCGGGACGAAGAATTTACGAAAGCCCTCCTCCAAGATTTAAAAACTAGAGGCTTTGTAATTGAAATAAACAAAAGTCCAGAAGGCAAACCATATACCAAAAGACAGCGTTGGCGCCTCTCAGACAAAGCTTACGAGGTCTATAAACAACACCAGAAGCAGTAATTCAGCTATTCCCGCAGAATACAAATTTATATTAAGTTTCCGTCTTATAAAAAACAATGCCTGACCAAATAAAAGACCCCGTTAGAGAGGCCTTTGCCAAAGCAAAACAAGATGTACTCAATTTATCCTCAGAAATAGAATTTTTAAAAAGAGAAATCAATTTACTAAAAAACATAATAAAATCGTCATCAAATCAGACAGACAGACCAACAGACAATTCGACAAAAATTCCAACAGAAAACAACGAAAGTCCAGCACAAAACCCTAGAAACCAGACATTCCAGCACATAAATACAATAGAAAAAATCACTCCAGCACATAATTTACCTTATAAAGCCCCAAAAAGCCAAATTTCCATTATTTCCACAGGAAGTAAAGGGGTTCCAGCAGACAGACAGACAGACCAACAGACAGACAACAAACAGGGAAATACAAAATTAAACGAATCTTTACACAATCAATTCCAACAGCAAACAAATCACCAATCCACTCAAAGATACACAGAAAAAGTGTCTCAAATTTTAGAGTCATTAGACTCTATCAAAAAAGACCTTAGGCTTAAATTTAAACGCCTTACGCCCCAAGAAATGACTGTTTTTTCCACAATCTACCAGCTAGAAGAAGAAGGCCTTATCGTCGATTATCCATCAATATCTAAGAAGCTAAGCCTGACAGAATCGTCGATCAGAGATTATACACAAAGAATATTAAAGAAAGGAATTCCTATCATAAAAACAAAGGAAAATAACAAGAAAATTCTCCTTTCGATCTCAAAAGATCTGAAAAAACTAGCTACTCTATCGACTATCATCCAACTAAGGGGATTATAAAAGACTTCTTCGTTATACCGAAAAAATCAGTTTATAGTTACTACTAAAAGAAATAAATTTTATAACAATCTAAAAACGCAGAATACAAGGCTTTTAAGCCGTATAAAGGCAAATTCCAGATAATCCCACTTTTACTCAAACTACAATTTTTTCCACACATCAGAAAAATTGTTCTTTTTACTCCAATCTTCCCTCACTTTTACTCAAACCCTAAGGTTAAAAAATCCCACTTTTCACTTTTTCTAACCAATTTTACATCTAAATCTCTACTTTCCCCCTAAAGATCTCAAAAAACCTTATTTTATAACTCTCACTTTTCACTTTTTCTTTCATTTTTCCTCTCTAAAAATTCGCACTATTCTTTTCTTCCACTCTTTTTAATCCTCACTTTAGCGTATTTTGCCAATTTTTCCCTGATTTCAGGCACTATAAATACCCTCTTTTTACCACTTTTCTCAACCACTTCCTCAATCAGACCATCACATTTCTGCCTTATTGCATTAACCTGCCCTCTTATTGTAGCCCTCTCTTTCCCTAAAAGAAGAGCCAGATCTTCATAACTTAGTTTCATTTCATTATTCAAAATAGTATAAACTATTAATCTTTCATTACTACTTAAATTCTTCAAAATTTCATATATTTCACCTGTTTGAACAGCTGTTTGAACAGCTTCTTGAACATCTTGAACAGCTGTTTGTTTACCCAAAACAGGCAATTTTTTAAACACCTGTTTGTTTTTTCCAGCTTCAGCCACAACATCAATACCCTCTCTCAATCCATCAATCTCCTCCCGAATCGACGACAAATCCATTTGAACCGCCCTAATCAGATCAAACAGCTGTTTATCTTTAGAATCTAGGTGTTTAACCCATTTTCCGACAACATCCATATCTTTTTTAACTTCAGAAAAACTTTTTTTTGTTTCTTCCTCTAATTTTCTCACTCTTTTTCCAAAAAACCACCCAAACATAGAACTAGATAAACAGCTATTATTTATAAATCTTACT
Source organism: Candidatus Woesearchaeota archaeon (assembly GCA_964362915.1). Lineage (GTDB taxonomy): Archaea > Nanobdellota > Nanobdellia > Pacearchaeales > GW2011-AR1 > JAUSIK01. The sequence continues at coordinate 5,256 of CAYIGH010000033.1, forward strand.
GTTTTAAAGCCTAATAACCAATATCTAACTTAATACAACAAACAACATTTAAACACCAACATCAATACATAAAAAACTACTTAAACACCAAACAATACGACTTAAACAGCTGTTTAAACACCACTAAACACCACATTTACCGTCGATAAAATGAAATCAACAAAAAACACCACTAAACACCCAGAAAATCCATACAAAACCACATAGAAAACCCCAAAATTTTCACATCCAAAAATTAAAAGAAAACAGCCACAATAACATTCGGCGCGAAGCGCCGAATGTGCCCAGAAAGTTTTTAAAGAACAACTATCATATTTTTTAATGCCTATCAGAAGAATTAAAATATCTAGAAAAGAACTTTGTGAAAATTATATCCCAATCCCAGAGAGATATTTTTATTATATTTCCAAAAGCGACATAGCTGAATTTCTAAGAGGAAAAGATCCCCCACATATTTATTATCAGAGTAGATTTAAAGATAAAAGAAATAAACATATTGGGACAGTACGGCTCGTAGCAGAAGAATATAAACATGCAATAGCCGTATCTTTACGTAGGATCCTTAGAGAAACATAGCTCTATAACGAATCCACAACCAATAAATAGAAACCTATATAAACCAATTACCCCTATATTAAATATCTCGTTTTCAAAACAGAGGTGAAAGGAGGCGATAAAATGGGAGCATTAAACACTATAGCAAAAATCCTGGTTATTATTGGCGCAATAAACTGGGGATTAGTAGGTATAAACAGTTTTAGCGCAGTCAGCTATGATTGGGATCTTATAGCCCTAATCACAGGAAGTGTCCCCTGGCTAGCAGCAATTATTTATCTCCTAGTTGCCATATCAGGAATTTACGGGATATTTGTGTGGTTTAGACAGTAATAAATAATCCAACATTTTTTAATTTATTTTATATTATATTATTCTATAGTCAGAAACAAAATAATTTCATCAAACAAAAATATTTAAACCCTGACTATTATAAAAAATAATGGCAGCAATAATAATAACACTATCGGCAATTCTCGCAATTATACTAGGCCTAGTTATTTTAGTCTGGCCCAAAGCATTGAATCTTGCAGTAGCAATCTGGCTTATTCTATACGGCACATTGCAAATTATAATAGGAATATATCCAGACTTATCACCATATTAAAATAAAAGCTAAATCTTTTCGCTTTTTACAAAAACTTCTAGCATAGTCAAATAGTTCGTATTAATCATCTAAATTTTTCCAAAAAATCAAATAATTAGCCACAATAAAATGAGGAGCGAAGCGCAGAATGCGCCGAGCATAGAAAATCAAAATAAACAACTATCCAATCCTCTTTAAGATAAAACTAACCATATCAACAAGAGGTTTTTCTTTTAGCGGAGAGATATCAACACCATACAATACTTTTATTTTCTTCACAATCTTCTCCATTTCTTTACTTCTATTCTTAAATCCTAAGAAATCAGATAATGAAGATTCGTCTGATAAAAAAGCCCCCCTTATATTAAAGACATTATAAATAAAAACTAATGCCTCATCATAGATTTTAGATATCTTATCCTGTCTAGCAAAATAAATCTTCCTTCCTGAAATATCTTTTCCAATATATCTTCCATGTCTTTTCATTTTCCTCCAAATTATTCTCTATTAACTACACAATCTTTAAATATCTTCCCCTTCTCTCGCTAAAACTTCCTCACATCTTCGCAAAAAAGAAAGATTTATTAACTCAATTAACGACGATAAAACATGGAACAAGAACAAATCACACTAAAACAAGTCTATGAAAAACTTTTAAAATTAGAAATATTCATGAAAAAGATGAATGAGTATATAGAAGATTTAGAATTTGCAAGACGCACAGAAGAGGCATGGGAAGAAATAGATCAAGGCAAATACACCACCTATAACTCTCCAGAAGAATTTCTTTCAACTTTAAAAAATAAAAATGATAATAAAGGAAAGTGATAAATTCAAAAGTATTAAATCTAAACTAGATCAAAGTTATTTAATCAGGCTTGAAAAATTAATTAAGAAGATCATAAGCAATACAGAAATCGGCAAGCCAATGAGGTATAATAGAAAAGACACAAGAGAAGTGTATGTTGGTTCATTCAGACTTTCCTATTCGTTTGATAAGAACATAAATACACTTTTTCTTCTAGATTTTTATCACAAAGACGAACAATAATCCCTCTCGCTAAAACTTCCTCACATCTCCAAGAACTTTCAGCATAAAGCAATAGTTCGTTTTAATCAGAAAGATTTATAAATATTAATTTGCTAAGATTTATTATGGTAGATTATAAATATCCAACACCGACAAGCAGGAATTTAAAACCAGGCGATATTTACGTACAATCAGGAAGAGGTACACCATCACCATATTTAATTACAGAGATTTTACGAGATGGATTTATTTATATATGTGATACTTCTAAATGCGGAACATCTTATGCTCGTTCAAGAGGTCTTTTTCTAAGAGCAAATAATATGGGCAAATTAGAACTAATAGCTTGTACCGAACCCTTTGTGGGCGAGCTTAATCTGAATAGGAAAGCAAAAGCAAGAGCCAATAAGTTCCCACTAAATGTATCGTAAACCTAAGCCCCCAAGCCAGTTCGCACAATCACCCTTAGCGGAACTTTTGGGATTAACTACGAACTTTTACACTAAAAGATGTGTTTCTTCTAAGTTTGTTTAAATTTTAGATTTATCTTCCATCTTTAACTTATATTTTTCTGATAATACAGAGGCATAGCCAAAGGCAAATTCATAAAGTCTCTTATTAACACTCTCAATATGATCCTCCTCTTCAACTCCTATAACCCGTGGTGCAACGGATCGTGGAGGACACCCTCTTCTTTTTCTTCTAATTCCCTTCCCGCTTTGCCATTCCATAAGCACATAGTAACCATCTATATAATGAGGATAGAAAGTTCTTTCCAACTCTTTATGTCCAGATGCAACTTCAAATATTCTAGTCATATCTTTCTCATACCAATGGCTTTCTATAATTATCCTTTTAGGTTTATCTGATTTGCCTTTCTGAATCTTTTTAACCATATGGTATTGTTTAGGTCCTACCTTTAACTTTTCCTCAAGCGAGATCTTCCAATCATCTCCAAGAATTTTAAGCGTTTATTTTCTCTGCAACCTTCTCTTTTCTTTCTCCTTTTGCTTTTCAAAATTTTTAATCTCATCTTCCCAATAAGACTTCAAATGATCATTTTCATCTTCCTGTCCAAGAATTTTCCTTTTATGCTCTTCAATTAGTCTATCAAAACTTTCTATTGATTTTTCTATTCTTTTTTTTACTTTTAGCCATTTTCCATGCTCTTCTATCTTTTTTAATAAGTAATTATAAAGCTTTTTAGTTTCTATAATCGGTAAATTTTTTCTAACTTGCTTATTTTCTTTAACCCTCAAATAACCTTCATAAGCTTCAAGAGAACCAGAAACCTTTTTTATTAAATTACGTAATTGTTTATTATCCCACAATATCCCTTTTTTTAAGCAATCTACAATATAAGTATTTCTTAAATGAAGAATTAAAGAATAAGCTACAGCATCTCCTATTTTTTTACCTTCATCTTCTAAATCAATAAACCCCTTATTAATTTTCAATGCAGATTTAGTTATCTCTATGTACCATTTTAGGTTTTTTTTAGTCAGCTTAGTTTTTTTATATTCCTTAATTAAATCTTTATTAACTAAAGGTTTAGCTTCTTTTATCATAGATAGGATAAGAATAACATTATCTTCTAATGCCCTTTCTACATTTTCTTTTGTAATAATAATAATACTATACTTTCCTTTCTCAATCTTTTCAGAAGTTTTATTAGTAATAACCAACACATCAACATCGCTTCTTGAAGTTGCTTCACCCCTAGCATAACTACCAACAAGATAAATCCCCATAACATCTTCCAAATAAGGCTCTAAAATATCAAAAATATCCTTCTTTATATCCAATGGTTTCTCAACCAATCTTACTTCGGCTTTCCCATTCAACCATTCCTTCGGCAAGACAACACCCGCAGAGTTGCCTACCTTCACTATAGGTTTTATTAATTCCATGTTATAACATAGTTATAACATTATTTAAATCTTTCTCTAATAAAAATCAAAGCCATTGTTCCAATAAATTCAATCTTATTTGAATCCATAGCATATTTTATAAACAATAATTCTTTTTACATAACATGAATCGTCAAAACTTATCAATCTTAATAATCGTTATTTTAGCAGTGTCAATGGTAATCAGTTTATTTCTCAATCAGCCAAAGGAATTTACAAAAATTACAGACTTTGAGAGTTGCATAGCAGCAGGCAATCCTGTTCTTGAATCATATCCTAGGCAATGCAAGGTAAATGGCGAAACCTTCGTAGAAGAAATTTTCAATGAAGAACAAGATATACAAACAGGATATTTCATTGAGCAATTTCCAAAGCGAGCAATAGAAATTGTGGGAGGCATACCAATAGAAGGATTTAATCCAAAATTATACAAACAAGCCTATCCCGGGTTGAAAGATAGCGATTTCAATAACGCAGAAGCAATAGGAGGAATTTGGCAGTTTTCAAATAATCAGCTCATATTCAAGCAAACTCAAGGTAACCCAATCAGTTCCGCCGAAGGAACTCTCAATAGCAAAGGTTTAGAGACTCTCCTAAAAAATCTCGCTCAACGTTTAAATATTAGACCAACAACAGAAGATAGTATTGATCAAATAATCAGCATAGCTGAGAGTGCCCCAACAAACAGCAAGGAAAATTATTGCCCTCCAGAATCTAGAAATGCAGAAGCCTGCATCCAACTATACAGGCCCGTTTGTGGTTTTTTTAACCCTCAAAAAATCCAGTGCATAAAATATCCCTGTGCAAACACCTATTCAAACAGCTGTTTCGCCTGCACAAATGAAAATGTCTTATATTGGACAGAGGGCGAATGCCCTAAATAAACTATTTTATATAATTTAACTTTACAAATACTGGCTTTTTCTCACACAGAGGATATAAAATAGAGACAAATTTTTTCACATATTCAGACTTTTTATGTATCTCTTCTGCTTTAGCATCCTCAAAAATCATGAAATGCACAAATTCATTAGATTTTTTTTCGATTCGAAATACTTTATAAAGCAAAGTGCCCCTTTCCCTTTTCTCAATATTCTTAACGAACTTTTTTATTGCTTTAAGAATATCTTTTATCTTTTCTTTTTTTATTCTATATCTCACCATAACAGAAATCATAACACTACACGAATTTATTGGTATTTAATATCTTCTTTTCTTTTCGTAAAAAAAGATAATCACGGCCATTACTATAACTAATATCACAACTACAATAGCCCACAATATTGTTTTAGATATAGGTTTAATCTCTTCTTCCGGAGTAATCTCTTCGGTAGGCGTTGGAGTTTGTTCTGGGGCAGCTTCTTCAACTACTTGCTCTATCTTCTCAGCAATAGCGAAGAAGCTGAACGAATCTACTTCAGATTCATAATATTCACTCTCAGAATCAGAACTTACATATTTAGTTAATAACTCTCTCCATTCATTAGTATTTTCATTATATTTAAATAATTTTATTTTATCTTTATCTAGACCATTTCTAACTAGCCAAGACTTTTCAACTTGCAATGTTATCGTGCCCTTCTTTAATTTATCTTCAAGATTCCGAGTGCTTATTTCTAAATATTTGTAAACCTTCCCTGTCTTTTCAACAGTTACATTTGCCGGCTTTCCTTCGTATTTCGTAACAGTTATCCTAACATTTTGGGCAGGATTATTTACTTCTATTGATATTTCCTTTACCCCAATATCTTTATCATTTATTTTCATTATTGTTACATTTCCCGGAGTTACTTTTGTCCACGAATCTGTTTTTGTAGTCTTATTCGTACTTGTCGAAGGCCCACCTGAACCCCCTGTAGATGTACCAGCAGGCGTTCCAGGAGAAGAAGAAGCAGGAATAGCGCTCCCTGTTATACTCGGCCCTGTCCCAGAGAAATGAGGCAATCTTATCCATATTTTATCTGAAGTAGTGTTAATATAACAAGGATTTGTAAGATTAAATAATGTAGAATTAGTAGTGCAAGTTACATTATTCAAAAGATATTGCCAATCATTTTGCTTATTAGAATAATGAGAAAGATTCCCTGCAAAAGCAGTAGAATTCGTTCCATTAACAGTAGCGTTCCATATCACATTCCAATTATCATCATAGAATAGAGGAAGACTCATGTTCACGGGTCGCGTATCATTTAATCCAGTACTAGCAGATTCTGAATATGGAATAGAAACCAGAACATA
>CAYIGH010000034.1:0-11375 GCA_964362915.1 Candidatus Woesearchaeota archaeon
TATCATTTAATCCAGTACTAGCAGATTCTGAATATGGAATAGAAACCAGAACATAATCATAAACAGTCGGCCCTCCTGACCCAAATCTTACAGCAGCACTGAAATCACTTCCAGATGTTCCATTTTTAGTTCTGTCATCAAATAAAGCATCGGGCGGCCCAGAGGCCATCATATCAACATTCACATAATGAACTAAAATTCCTGCGGTTCCCATTCTAAAACTCAATCTGCCTCCTCCAATTATTGAAGACATAGGATTAAAATCTTGCATACTTGTAGAACTTCCTACTACACAGGCGCTAGAAGGATCAGGAACATCACATGTAGAATTTGAAATATAAAGAGCCATAGTTATAGATGACGCCCCTAATGCACTATCAATTGCCTGTGGATTGAATGAATTCATACTAATATTACTTACATTTCCATTTGCATTATTATCTGTTATCAACTGGGATACTGTTGGAGCAACTCGTCTAGGAGCATAGTCCCCTCCTCCTGCAAAAACATTCATTTCTTTTATTCCTGTAACATTTATCAAAGGAATACTAAAGTTGCCACTACTTTCCTGTCCAGAGTCATCCATCCATGTAAATTCAATAGACCCATATTTAGAATAATCAACCGTTACCTCCACATGTGCCGAAGACTGGCTTAAACTTTGATTAGTAGAATTAACTAATTGGAATCCTTGTTTTACTATTGCAATATTCTTTTTGGCAGCAAAATTAGCAGCATTAGATACACTAATATTGCTAGCTCCCCCTAATAAACCATACATTGAGAAATTAACCCGCGTATTAGAAGTGCCATAACTCAAAGTTAAATTTGCAAAACTCGCGTAATGATTAGTCCCATTTCTCGCAGCAGCCAATAAGAGATAAGAAGCTCCTTCAGCGCTAACAGGCAAAGTTATATTATAATATCCGCTAGTAAGATTAAAGAAATCTGTCGCGTTTCCTCCACGAAAAAAGCTCAAATTATATGGAATTGTTCCTTGTGTACCATGTATCATATTTCCAGGCTCTAATATAAACGCAATAACTGAAAATTCATCCCATCCTCTAGAACTTGTTACATTAGTAGAATTAATAAAGCCCGTAATTTCTGTAAGACTTAAACTTACATTAAAGATCTTATGTAATGTTCTTGTTGTAACATTATATTTTGAAGCATTTCCAGCCGCATTCCCACCACTTCCAGGAATAGTGTATGAACTAGTAGATGTAAAATTATTCCATTCAAAACTTACAGGCAGGCTATTATTTGGAAATATCATAATAGAATAATTTCTATCTCTTGGAACAACGATGTTAACTTCAAGCACACCACCGCCGGCAGTAAAACTCTGCGCTACTGAATAACCTAATTTAGTGTCTTTAATTTGATAATCAAATGAAGTTCTATGCCCGGAACTATTAACAGCAGTAATATTAATTGTTCCAGCCGCCCTTAAGTAAAATGGTACATTACTTAATTGATTGTATACAAAAGAAGGAAACGAAGGCAAGCTCTGTCCAACAAATTCCACATGTCTTGCCGTGCCTGTTCCATTAAGATAAGTTATTTTTGGCTCATATAACCAATTTGTACTCTCAGCAACAGTCAAATTAAACCAGCCAGACGCATTTGTAGTTGTAGAATTATACCCTACAACACCAAAATTTGTAACAGATCTTACAGTAACATTCACAACACTACTATTCAAGAGATTTCCGTCAATATCATACACCGTCCCATTAAATTCAAAAGCACTTACAAAATTCAATACAATTAATACTAAAAATACAAATATACTAATTAAAAAAACTAACCTCTTTTCCATTTCACCCACTATTATCAAATAAAAACAGAAGTTTATAAATCTTCTTCTCTCAAGAAAATTAGGCCTCTATAGCTCAGGGGTAGAGCACCGCACCCGTAATGCGGGGGCCGAGGGTTCGATTCCCTCTAGAGGCTTGTGAAATAACAAGAATAAATTTTTAAACTAAGCCAATTATAAATTTCTTAATAAAAAAATGGGAAGCAACATAGATCTAAGGAAATACGAAGATGTTTCATCTATCGAAGATGCATTTGGAGCATTAGTCTCTGGAAAAAAATCAGGTTATAAAACAATAATAGAAAGAAAAAAGCCAAAACCAAGATGCAGCAAATGTGGCAGAATCGGAAACGAAGATGAAAAGTTTTGCAGAGAATGCGGAGGAAAAATGACGATTCCCTTAACAAATTGCCCAGGATGCAAAAAAAGCATTGACGAAATAGACAAATTCTGTCCAAACTGCGGCCATAAATTAAAAGAATAGATTTATTAATTATTCTTAAGAATTAATCTTATGAAAGACAAGATTATTGCAGAATTAAACAAAATCACAAATCTAGATATCAAACATATTTCAGAATTGATAGAAATCCCTTCTAATCATGCATTAGGAGACTATGCTTTCCCCTGCTTTGTTTTAGCAAAAAAATATAAAAAAAATCCTTCAGAAATAGCCCTCGAATTGCAAAGTAAGATAAAAACTTCCAAATATATAGAAAAAATCAATGCAGCAGGCCCCTATCTAAATTTTTTTATAAATAAAAAGACATTGGCAGAAGGCACAATAAATAAAATCCTAAAGGAAAAAGATAGATATGGCTCTTTAAAACTGAGCTTTGAGAAAGTCATGATAGAATTTTCGCAAGCAAATACCCATAAGGCATTCCATATCGGCCATGTAAGAGGCACGTCTTTAGGGGAGAGTATAGCAAGAATTTTAGAGTTTTGTGGAAACAAAGTTCTCCGTACAAACTACCAAGGAGATATAGGAATGCATGTTGCAAAATGGTTATGGTGCTATAAAAAATACCATTCAAAAGAAAAATTAAGAAAAGATGAAACTTGGATTGCGGGCATGTATGTAGAAGCAATAAGAAGATTGGAGGAAAAACCAGAATTACAGCAGGAAGTAGAAGAAATAAATAAGAGATTAGAAGCAAGAACAGATAGAAATCTGAATCTGCTATGGGAAAAAACAAGAAAGTTATCATTAAGTTCATTCGAGAAAATATATAAAGAATTAGACACGCATTTCAATCATTCTTTTTTTGAATCCGAGCTGGAAGAAAAAGCAAAGCTTATTTCAAAGACTCTTATAAAAAAAGGAATCGCAGAAATTTCAGAAGGAGCCACAATTGTAAGATTAGAAGATTACAATCTGGGAGTTTGGGTTTTACTGAGAAAAGACGGCACAGTGCTCTATTCTGCCAAAGATATTGCCCTGGCAGAAATAAAATTTAATAAATATAAGATAAATAAATCAATATATGTTGTCGGCAGCGAACAAAAAATGCACATTCATCAATTATTTAAAACTCTGGAATTGATGAAATTTAAGCAGGCAGAAAAATGCGTTTATATTCCGATAACAGAAGTTAGGCTTCCGGAAGGAAAGATGTCTTCAAGAACAGGGAGTAATATCCTGTATTCAATGTTCAAGGACGAATTAGTAGAGCATGCAAAACAGGAAATACAAAATAGAGAGAAAATTTCAAAAAGAGAATTAAACAAGAGAGCCCTTATCATAGCAATCGCAAGTTTAAAATATGCAATGTTAAAGCAAGATGTCAATAAAGCAATAATTTTTAATAAAGAAGAGGCTCTGCAATTTGAAGGCAATACAGGGCCATATTTACTTTATACATATGCCAGGGCAAGAAGCATACTAAGAAAGTCTAAAGCTTCCCAAAGCAAATATTCGATTCCAGAACTTTCTAACATCGAGAAGACATTAATATTAAAATTATCACAATTTTCAGATATTATAAATTCAGCGTATAATAATCTTGCTCCAAATACAATTGCCAATTATTCCTATGAGCTGGCCCAAATTTTCAACGAATTCTATCATACAGAGAAAGTTATAGGTTCAGAAAAAGAAGCTTTTAGACTTGCTCTTGTTCAGGCAGCATCTCAAACATTAAAAAATTCTCTATCTCTTCTTGCCATTCCTTTGCTAGAAAGAATGTAGTTCTTCAAAATAAAAAACCTTAAATACATTCTTTAAATCAATACACAAATGGACATGATAATAATCTTAATAATAAATGGCTTTCTTTTATCATTTATTCTTTTAATCTTATTAATAATAATGGCTTCAAAAAACGGGCGTAAGTCAAAGAATAGAGGCAGAATAAAAAGCGATTTGAAAAAAATAAAAGAGCAGATTTCTAGTTAAATAGAATAATTTATAAAGTACAATTCAGCTCCTTTAATGTAGAGGAGCTGGCGCGCTAGTCCTGCGCTATTCGCAAACGGACTTCATGGCGGGCTTAAAGGAGCGCGTGAAGCAGCAGATTGTCAGTCTTCTACTGTACTATGAGGTACTGTCCTGTTCGACTGTGCCTCTGTGAAATGGGTCAGGCCCTGACCGGAGCAGCCCTAAGCAGAAAGCGCAGTGCTTATAGGGGCGCAGAACCGAGGAAGGTAGAAGGGCACTGGCTTTCCTAAGCTAAGCAAACTCCCCCTCTACATTTATTTAATAAAGTAGTGAAAATTCATCTATAAACTTTAAATACCCTTTATTCATAGAAAAACAATGACAGAAACAAAATTCCAAAGATTCAACTGGAATCTCCCAAGAATAAGAGCAAGTCTGCCAGAAGGCGAAGATGCTGAAGAATTATACAACACATTTAATCAAGATATAAAAGATAATTATGTAAATAATCTTAAAATAAAAGTTCTTAATTACGATTCTAAAACTAATTCAATAACAGGAAGTAATATTTTTGCCGTATCAAGACTATCTGAAATATTAAGAGAATATGGATTAAGAACAGCAATTCCTTCTGATGACAGATATGGTAATATCTCTAATTTAGTAAAAGGCAGATTCTATACAGATTTCAACGCTCTAATTTTAAGAACAGCAGGAGACAGCTACAAGCCAAATGATAAAATAGCAAAGGATTTAGCTGAAAAAATAGAAAACAGAGAAGGAAAATTAAAACTTCCTCTAATAGTTGTAGCCCCTTTAGTAAGATATTCTCAAGATAAAGAAAATTCATATCAGTTAGTTTTTGACTTATCTGATAAAACTCAAATCATAGAAGATGAAAGGTTAGATGGAAAGAAATATCGAACAGAAAAATTCAATGAAGTTGATGATTTAGGCCTGCCTTTATTTAATAAAGAAGGAGATAGAACTTGGTATGCGAGAGAAGATGGACTTGCGAGGCTTTACCTGGGCAGGGGTCTCTATGCTGGCTCCGACGCCGGGGTTCTTGCTTGCTCGAGTGCCGGCGCTCGGGTAGTTTTAGTTTCCAGCTCTGCTGGAACGCCGAATTTTCCAGAGGATTCGTATAAACAGAAAGAAAGCGAACTTTTTCCTTATACAAATGAACAACTTAATGCAGCAGTCAAAGTTATTAAAAACGTTAAAGAAGGAAGAATTGGAAGTTCAAGACTTGAAGACGCATTATCCTTCTTAGAAAATCTCCCAAGAAAGAAATAAATATAAAAACCTCTTTTCCATTTATATAGCATGAATAAAAAAGGAGTGAGCGAAATAGTTAGCCATGTCTTATTAATTGTCATCGCAATAGGAATAGCAACACTTGTCTATGCATTTCTGCAGGCATATGTTCCAAAAGAAAAACCAGAATGTAAAGAAGGAATCAGCCTAATTATAGAAAATGCAACATGCACAAATTCAGCAGGCCAGAATATATTAAAACTTACTTTAGAAAATAAAGGCTTATTTAAAGTAGATAAGGCATTTATAAGAATTAGTAAAGAAGGAAGACAAGTTAAAGCAGATGTTCCAAATCAAAATCCTCTGCAGCTATTAAATAAAGCAGGGGCAGCAGGCATAAATCCAGAAGAGTCAACAAGCACGCTAAATTTCCCTCTCCCAGCAGATTATGATGCCTTAGGCAGTTATATTTTAGAAGTGCAGCCAGCTCATTTTACAAAAGAAATAAATAAAGATTCTTTAGCCCTCTGCCCGTCAATTACCGAGAAGATAACCTGTGCTTAACAATAGCAAACTATATATAAGAAATCTTTACTTCTGATAATATGAAATTTGCCCATTTAGCAGACTGTCATCTTGATGGATGGCGGCAACCTGAATTAAATTTTCTCAATTTACAAAGTTTTCAAAAAGCCATTTCTGGATGTATTAAAGAAAAAGTAGAGTTCATTTTAATCGCAGGAGACTTATTTGATTCAGCATATCCTTCAATAGATACCTTAAAGGAGGCATTTAGAGAATTCAAGAGGCTCCAGGAAGCAAATATTCCAGTATTTTTAATAGCAGGAAGCCATGATTATTCTGCGTCTGGAAAAACTTTCCTTGATGTTCTAGAAAAAGCCGGATTCTGTAAAAACGTCGCGCATTTTGAGGAAAGAAATGAGTCAATAATTTTACAGCCCACCATTTACAAGAACGTAGCAATTTACGGCTATCCTGGAAAAAAATCTGGTATGGATATAGACGAAATAGAAAGAATAAAACTCCAAGACTCTCCAGGGTTATTTAAAATATTAATGCTCCATACCACAATAAGAAGCGCAGTTCCAAATCCAAAAATAAAGGCAGTGGAAGATTCAAGACTTCCCAATGTTAATTATCTGGCTCTAGGCCATTTGCATATAAATTTTTGTAAAAATGGAAAAGTTTATCCAGGCCCAATATTCCCCAATAACCTCCCAGAGCTGGAAGAATTGCAAGGAGGCTCATTTTATATATTTGACAATGGAAAAATAGAAAAGAGGGAAATAAAGATAAAAAAAGTATTAGTTATAAATTACGAAACAAATGACACAATAAACGCCACAGAAGAATTACTTTCCATCCTATTAAAAGAAGAACTACGAGACAAAATATTAATTCTTAGAATATCAGGGATAGTAGAACAAGGCAGAACTTCAGATATAAATTTTGTAAAAATAGAAAGCTATGCAAAAAAGAACGGAGCATGGGTTGTTCTGAAAAATACTTCGAAACTGCAGCTTTCAGAGCCAGAATTGGAGTTGGATGCAATAGATACCCATGATATAGAGTTTCAAGCAATTAAAAAATTTGAAGCATCAAATAGGAGCAAATTCAATAAGCTAATCTCTCCCATAATGAAAATTTTGCAACTTGAAAAGGCAGATGAAGAAAAATCTGCAATATTCGAGGAGAGACTGCTTTTAGAAACCAGAAAAATAATTTCCACATGAAAATAAAAAAATTATCACTTAGAAATATAAGATCTTATCAAGATGAGGAGATAATATTCCCGGAAGGAGCAATCCTTCTGACAGGAGATGTAGGATCAGGAAAAACATCTATTTTATTAGCATTGGAATACTCCCTTTTCGGCCTACAACCAGGACAAAGAGGGGCCTCGCTTCTTAGAAATGGAACTAATAACGGAGAAGTTAAATTAGAATTAGAATTAGGAGATAAAAAAGTTATTATAGAAAGAAAACTAAAGCGCGGGCATAAAAGCATTACAAATGAGTATGCCTCAATTGTCATAGATAATGAAAGATTAGAAGCCTCACTCACAGAGATTAAAATAAAAATTCTAGAATTAATGGGCTATCCGCAGGAATTTATAAAAAAGAACAATCTTCTCTATAGATATACAGTGTATACTCCACAAGAACACATGAAGCAGATTATACTGGAAGATTCAGAAACCAGGCTAAGTATCCTTCGTCATATTCTAGGAATAGATAAGTATAAGAGAATCAGGGAAAATCTTTCCATTCTAATTAATCAGCTCAAGGAAGAATCAAAAGTTTTGCAGGGAGAGATAAAAAGTCTAGATGAAGAAAAGACAAAGATAGAGATAAGAAGATCATATATCCAGCTTTTGGAAAAAGAAATATCTGCAAAAATACAGGATTTAGAAGCAGAAAAGAATAAGCGCAAAAGAATAGAGTCAGAAGTTCTAGAATTAGAAGAAAAAACCAAAGAGAGAATATATCTTGAGAAAGAAGTTGAAAAAACAAAAATAATAATTACTAATAAAAATGAGAATATATCAGTAATAAACCGCGAAATTGAAGAAATAGAAAAGGCAATTTTAGAGCTAGGCGAATTATTCGACGAAGAAGAATATAGAAATATAATTAATAAAATAGAGAAAAAGAATCAAGCAATAGATAGCCTAACTTTAAATTATACAGCATATCTGAGTGAAATTAGCTCATTAGAAAAACAGAGTAAAGATACATTGATTAAAAGAGACAGAGTATTCAAGATAGATATCTGTCCTACTTGTCTGCAGGATGTTCCAGAAGCGCACAAACATAATATTTTAAATGAAACAGAAAACGTCTTAGGCAAGGCAAAACAGAGATTAAATATATTAGAAGAAGAGATTAAAATTATAAAAAAAGAATTAGACAAGGAAAAATCTGAGAAAAAAATATTAGAAGAGAATAAGGCTTCAAAAGAAATTTTAAAGGCAAAGTTGGAATATTTAGAAAAAGCCAAGAACAAATATCAAAGTCTAGCCAAATCTCTGGAAAATCTAAACAAAGACATAGCAATACTAGAGAGGCATATTAATACCATTAAAGAAAAAATATTAGAGATTTCAAGTTTAGATGCTCTTATGAAAATTAAAAAAGAAGAATTAAATACAGCCTTTCAGCTGGAACGAAAGGCAGATATCTCCCTTGCAGAAACAAAAAAAGAACTCGAGATACTAAAAAAAGAAATAATGTTAGATGAGGAAGCAATAACTGCAAAAGAAAAATCAAAGAAAGACCTAACTTATTTATTGGAATTGCAGGGCTGGCTCTCAACAGACTTTGCGGAATTAATAGAATTTATAGAATGCAATGTTCTCCTAAGGCTAAGGCAGGAATTTTCCAGAGTTTTTAGTAAATGGTTCCATATGTTGGTGCCGCAGGGAACATTAACAGTCAGATTAGATGAATCATTTTCTCCGATAATATTGCATAGAGACGCAGAGATGGAATATTCTTTTCTTTCTGGAGGAGAAAGAACAGCAGTAGCACTTGCCTATCGGTTGGCCCTCAATCAAACAATAAATTCAATGCTAAGCAAAATCAAAACAAAAGATATAGTAATTTTAGATGAGCCAACTGATGGATTCTCAGAAATTCAGCTAGATAAAATGCGTGAAGTCCTGCATGAATTAGATGTCTCCCAGCTTATAATTGTAAGCCACGAAAGAAAAATTGAGAGCTTCGTCGATAATATTCTCAGAATAAAAAAATTGGGCGACACTTCTTCCCTAGAGCCAAATAATAAACTATCTTTATATCTTCAACCAGACCATAAAACTTAAATACCCCAAATGTTAAAATAATTATGAATTCTAATTACTATGAATGAAGAAATTCAAAAAAATATATTGAAATCTAATACAAGCATAGTCGGGATTGTCTGTAAAGACGGCATTGTAATGGGCGCAGACAGAAGGGTTACTACTGGCTCGCTCATTATGGGCAAAAACTATAAGAAGATATTAAGAGTTAACGATTATTTAATCGTGGCATATACAGGAGGAGTAGCAGATGCCCAGTTAACCAATAAGATTCTCGCGGCAGAATTGCGTTTAAAGGAATTAAAAACAAAATCTCAGCCAACTGTTAAAGAGGCAGCCAATCTTTTGGGCATGCTAGTGTACAGAGGAATAAGAACCCCTTCTATGATCCCAAGCATAATTGGAACCTTAATTGCAGGCATTGATCAGGATGGAAAAACCTCCCTATTCACAATAGAGCCAGCAGGAGGATCATATGAGGTCGAAGACTACGACGCCAATTTCTCATCAGGCATGCCTTATATTTTAGGCCTATTAGAAAATGAGTATTCAAAAGATTTAACTGCTCAAGAAGGAGTAGAGCTTGCAAAGAAATGCATTAAATCTTCAACACAGAGAGATGTCGGTTCAGGAAATGGAATCGATGTTTTCTCAATAACAAAATCAGGCATTCAGCATGTTGTTTCTGAGGAGATTATTCCGCAGTACAAATAAATTCTGAAATTTAAAAATGGTTGACATCCTAAAAACAATTAAGGAATCATTACCTAAGGTAATAGTTGACGCAAATTTCGAAGGAGCAAATATAGTTTTATATACAGATAATAAGGATTTTATAAGAGATGGAGAAGCCAGAATAAAAGAGGTCGTGAATAAAGTAAAGAAGAGAATAGACCTTAGAGCAGACAAGAATATACTTCTTTCAGAAACAGAAACAGAAAAAACCATCCGCGCCCTCGTTCCTGAAGAAGCAGGCATAACAAATGTTATATTTGATATTCAGAGGAGCATTGTTGTAATAGAGGCCAAAAAGCCAGGACTAGTTATAGGCAAGCAGGGCTCAATATTAACAGACATAAAGAAATCAACATTCTGGCTTCCTTTAGTGCAGCGCAGCCCCTCTATACCAAGTAAAATAACTGAAAAAATAAGGTCTGTTTTATATGCAAACAATACCTATAGAAGAAAATTCTTGGATGAGATAGGCAAGAAAATTTACAAAGAGTGGAGTCCAGAGAAAATGGATATGTGGGTAAGAATGACTTTCTTAGGTAGCGGGAGGCAAGTAGGAAGGTCTTGTCTTCTTTTGCAAACTCCAAATTCAAAAGTGCTTTTAGACTGCGGCATCAATCCTGCAATTGCCGAAGGCCAAGAGAGATTTCCATACCTCAATATACCTGAAATAGGAGATATAAATTCAATTGATGCAATTATTCTGTCTCACGCGCATACAGATCATTCTGCTTTAATTCCTTATTTGTATAAGATGGGTTATAAAGGGCCCATATATTTAACTGCTCCTACAAGAGATATAGCTTCTTTACTCGCTCTAGATTTTATCGGAGTTGCATATAAAAAAGCAGAATCTCCTCTCTACAAAGGCGAAGACATAAAAGAAATGGTCAGACATTCAATCTGCCTAGATTACGGAGAAGTTACAGATATTACCCCTGATATTAGAATAACTTTTTATAATGCAGGCCATGTATTAGGCAGTTGTCAAGTCCATATAAATATAGGCAATGGTTTACATAATTTTGTTTATGGTGCTGATACAAAATATGCAAAAACGCGCCTTCTGGATGCTGCAGAAAATCGCTTTCCAAGAGTAGAGAGTCTCCAGATTGAAGCCACATATGGAGGCAAGGATAATGTTCTTCCCCAAAGGAGAGAAACAGAGCAGGTTTTCATAGATTTGGCTAGAAAAACAATAGAAAGAAAAGGCAAGATACTTCTTCCAGAATTAGGTCTTGGTCACTCTCAAGAAACAATGCTGAGAGTAGAAGAGGCAATCCGTACAGGAGAATTGCCAAAAGTTCCAGTATATGTTGATGGCATGATATGGGATATAAATGCAATTCATACAGCTTATC
>CAYIGH010000035.1:0-9541 GCA_964362915.1 Candidatus Woesearchaeota archaeon
ACATTGATTTTCTTTTTCTTCCTGAATTTCCTAGGATATGTAGGTTTGTCATTTTTTATTTTTCTATATAATTTTGATAAAACGCAGTTATTTAAATGTTTCTATAAGTAGCATCTAAATAGTAGTTACAAAATTATTTAGTAAGCCATTCTATGAAATCCTGTTTTTTTCTTTTGCATTAAAATAAGAAATTGGTCTATTTGACCTGCAAGAGCCATTTCCATAGAGGAACGAATTTTATTTTTATTCCTTCTACCTTCTCCTCTGATTCAAAATCCTTTGTTATAATTAACCCGTTTTTTAGGTCTAGCTCTTTTGCACACGCTACTAGGCCTTTAATTTCCCTGTCTTTTGTCTCTCTGTTCTCTAGTTCGTAGACAACTTGCATTATCTCCTTAACTCTTAAACCTTCTCTTATTATGAAATCGTTTTCTATTCCTGCCTTATTTTTCCAGTAATTTATTTCTTCATTTTGAGATACTCTTCTTCTTAATTCTAAGAATACAATATTTTCATATAATCTTCCCCAATCAATCTTCCCGTTGATAGAATACATAAATCCCGTATCTCCAAGATAAGATTTTCTAGGATATTGTGATTTATCTTTTATATTGTGTGAGAATATAGGCACAAAGAAAAACAAATACCCTTCTTGAGAATAATTTTCTAAATAGAGAAGAGATTGTTTAGATATTTTATAGCCCAGGGTTTTAAAGAAATTTAAACATTTGGAGGCAGAAAAATAGGGCGAATTGATTATGTACTTGCCAAACAACTCTACTGTAGAAATATTCTCTTTGGCTATTTCTGCGACATCTAGACCTATAATATCCTTAAAATAGGAGTTTAATAGTTTTATTTTTTCTATTTTTTCTCTGACTAAAGCAACCTCTGGGAAACCTCCATAAATACTATAATCATTAAGCTGTTTTTCTATTTTTCCGATTCCAACTACTGTTTTTTCTATTTCTATCTTATTAAATTCTAGAGATTCTTTAAAAGAAAGAGGATAAAGTTCATATGAAAGTATTCTTCCTCTAAGCGGTTTATAGGGAACTATAAGATTTCTTCTTGAAGAACTAACTATTAATTTTAACCTTCCCTTGAGCATTTCGTGATTTCTTGATAACCAATTCTCCCAATCAGGAGCACTTGTTATTTCATCTAAAAGGAGATACCCTTCGTCTCCAAACCATTTTAAGATGTTATCAAGCACATCTTTATTATTTTTTATTCTATTATCCTCTAAATTAACATATCCTACTTTTGCCCCTTTTTGTGAGAGAATATTATGGAGCAGAAGCAACACACTTGTCTTTCCACATCTTCTTATGCCCGTTATTGCAATTATCTTCAGTTTGGAATTAGATATAATATTATCAAAGTTTATATTTCTTCTTTTAAGATTTTCTTTCTTAGCATACTCATTCCATTCATCGAATACTGTTTCCATTATTGTTCTAATAGAAAACAATATATAAACTTTTCTGTTTTTTAGAAAAACTATTTAAAAGTTACTTCTTCAAAGCCATCCTATGATAACTGGTTTCTTTCTTTTTTGTTAGATGCTTTTGTGCTTTTGCCTCTAACTTAGCTTCTTTAGCATGCTGTTCTACTACTGCCTGCTCTTTTTCTTTTTCTTCAACTTTTTCTGTTTCTGTTTTAACTTCTATTTTTGCTTCTTCTTTCTTCTCTCCTGGCTTTTCTTCTTTCTTCTCCTCTTTTATATGCCTTTTTTCTGCTTTCGCTTTACTAAATTTAACATGCTGCGGAGTTTCTACAAACCCTACTTTGATAATATCGTTCTCTTTTATTGCTTTAACTTTTACTTTTGCTGGGGGATGTCTTCTTCCTCTAAACCATAATTCGTTATTAAAATAAATGTCAAGTTTCACTTTCTTAATATCTCTATCCGGAACCTTCATATGTTTTGCTATAAATTCTTTTATTGCTTTTATTGCTTTTCTTCCTCTTTCATATTCTGGGGCTTTTATCCATACTCTTCTAAGAGGTATTATATATTCTCTTTCCAAGATTTTTGTATCTGCCATTTTATCCTAAATGCTGTTTATGAACTCTTCTAGGTTTTATTTTAAGTTTAGTTCTGCGCCAGTGGCGTCTTTGCTTAGTGATTTGAGACGGATGAACTCTTTTTCCTGGGCCGAATTTTCTAACTACTGCCCAAAATGGAGCCCATTTTGTTCGCCTGTTTTTTACAGCTAACTTGACTTTTTTTGGATAATATTTTGTCATCTTTTTAATCATCCAGTATCTGCTTATGGATAATTCTCCCTTTTATATAATGATCTTTCATTGTATTCTTTCTTTTAAGTATGTCTTCAAAATTATGAACTCCTGCTGCTTCTAAATCTATTTTCTTTTCTTGTTCTAATTTTTTTAAATATTTCCATACTTCCTCTTCTGGATAAAATTGGATACTATTATTGTATCTGAATCTAGCTGGATTAATATTATAAGCAGAGGGAAATATTCTGCTTTCTTGCAGGTTATTTCTTATTCCAACTTCAGAAACCTTTAAGCCTATATCCTCAAATAGACGTCTTATATCTGATATACTATAAACTCTCTGATTTAGTTTTCCCCTTAAAATTTCTTTGATAAACTCTCTATCTGTTGTCATTTTATAACTTCCTCCATAAAGGATTTTCCTTTTTGCGTTAACTTGCGGCCTGCTTTTTTTTCCTTAGATTTTTCTATGAAACCGGCAGCTTCCGCTTGCTGCAAAATTGTTCTGATTATCTTGCCTCCTGCTTTTCTAAATTCGGCGGGTTTTACTCCTCTTTTTTTTCTGCCGCCATACCTAGTTCTAAGTCTTTGCACGCCGACTGTGCCTCTAATGTAAATCTGCCTTAATATACTGGCTGCTCTTTTATGCCAAAAATCCGGCTCTATTACAGGACGAGCTTTGTGTGCAGAGCTTTTTACAAAATCTGACCATTCTGGCTTTTTAAACTCAGGGATTTTCTTTAAAGCTTCTGCAAGGGATTTGTTGTATTTCTCTGGGTGGATTGTTCTTATATCTGCCATATTAGGATAATGAAAGAGAGTGAAAAACAAGGCTTATAAATCTTGCTTTTGGGTTTTTTTAGAATTGACTATTCATATTCTCCTTCGAGAAAATCTAACTCTCTACAGGGAGTAAAGATTACTTTTAGACAAAATTAATGAATAATTTTCTTTGGCTTGGAAGAGCGTTTTCTAAGTATTACTGTAAAACCTATAATCTTATAATTACAATAATAATTTACTTTCTGCACTATCTCATCTGCCATGGCAATTATTTTTATTCTATCTCTTTCTGAGGATTTTAATAGAGAGATCCTTATTTGATCATGTGTTTTAAAACTGAGATTGAGAGTTTCTATAAATCCCTGCGTTATGCCATTTTTTCCTATCTGGAATCTTGATTCAGATGTCATTTTTGATTTTTATCCCACCTGCTGGCAGGGCACTAAGCAAATCATCTTTACTGAATGACTCTGCTAAAACTATTTGTAATTTTGGGAGCATTAAATGCTTATCTGCTTTTCCTGGCACGATCTTGAGCAAAATATCTTTTTTAGACCTCACTGTCATGGGAGGCACTGCTCTTAATTTATCATGCTGTTTTGTTAATACTAGCTCTATTGGAACAGAGACGCGTTTTATTTCGCCTTTTACACCCCATGTTCCTATTTTCATTGTTTTAAGCTTCTGCAATTGAGATAAATTGAATATATCTACGCTTGCACGTTTCTTTCCTGTTTTCCATGCCTGACTAAATGAAGCAGTGAAAATTGCACATTCCTTAATATCTGATTCTTTTAGCACTTTGGGATCAGCAAATATGACTGAAAATGGGCTTCCTGGCTCTGTAGTATGCATCATTATCCTATCTTTCTTTGATTCCTTCAGTTTTCTAATTAAGTATTCATTCTGTTCTGCATTCTTCCCCCCTGCTACTAACTTTCCTGATGATAAATAAAACCATCTGTATTTTTGATATTCTTTAAACTCCATAAAATTAGAAGAAAAATAGGGTTTTTAAGGTTATTCGTATCTACACTTATATGAACTTAACGGCCTTGTTTAAGAGCGTAAATATTGTTATTGTGATTATATTTGCGCTCTTTATTTCTGATTGGAGAAAAAAACAAGGAATGGTGCCCTTAATATCTAGAAAACTAACTAGTCTCATAAAATTCCTTTATATTTTTCCTATTTTGATTTACTTATATGTACTTTTAAGAATTGATTCATTAAATATTTATGATTTTATGAGTATTATGCTTGATTTTATTGGCGTCTTTTTAGTTGTTAAAGCTAAATCAGATCTGGGAAAACAGCATACATGGGCAGGGTTTAGATTAAATAAGACGAAATTGATTTCCAAGGGCATTTATTCTTATATAAGGCATCCTCTTTATACTGGAATATTTTTGTTTATTTTTGGAGGAATCTTTATTATTTTAGGACATGGAAGCAAGATTTTAATTATCTTATCTTTAATTTCTTCGGCGATTATAATTTCTTTTCTTCTTTATGCTGCAGGAAAAGAAACAGAAATTCTTGAAAAAGAATTTGGAAAAGAATTTTTAAATTATAAAAGAAGAGTTGGAGCTTTCTTTCCTAAAATATAGTGAAAGACGCAAGTTTTCTACTAATATAGTGCGTCTTTCCCTTGATAGTCAGGGCGCAAACGGTCAAATTTCAGCTTCCTTGACTATAGCTTAAATCGTTTATTTGCCTTAGTGCTTCCTGCCAGGAATTCACACGTATTATTTTTTCATGATTTATGTTTTGATTCCATTTACGATTAAAAAGTATAAGCGATATGCCTGCATTTGTGCATTTTAGTGCTACATTAGGGTCATCGTCTAAAAGACAATCTAAGGAATACTTTTTACAAATTTGTTCTTTTGTCAGCCCCTTTTCTCCGCTATAATCTGACGTAAAAAATACTTCTGAAATTAATCCATTGAGGTGCTTATCAAGCCATTTTTGAGTTTTATCTTTAGCAATGCCATACCTTGCTGTTACAATGAACAATTCTGAATACTCCTTTATTTTTTTTATTGAGTCTACTGCTCCTTCAAATGGCTTCAAGTTATCAAAATGTTCTGATATGTAAAACCTTCTTCCTAATTCTTTTGCTTCTTCTTCCTTGGCATTTATTATTTTCCAAATATCATAATCGTAAATGTCTTCTTTTGTGAAATTTGTGCCTGTTTCTTTATTATAATAATTGAGAAATGGGTCTATTAAATCTACAATTGTTTCATCAAGATCAATGCCTAACTTTTTCATTATTTAATTATAGATAATAGTTTTATAAAATTATCTCAATTAGAAAAGCCCTTTAGATTCTATTTTTACAAAGAAGCTTAAATCTTCATAAGGACTATTTGGCGATTCTCCTTTGTCTGTACGGTAGATTACTATACGATATTTTGTTTCGCAGAGAGGGGAATCCTCAGGAATTATTATTTTTATACGCTCTGCATCTACTTCTCCTGGCCTGACTGCGACTGAGCCCTGTCCAAATTTAATCCATTTCTCTGCAATTTCCTTTGTTACTCCGCAATTTGTTCTTATGTTGGGGTCATCTAACAAGGTAGTATATTGAAAGTTTTGTGAGCCTACTGCTCCTCTTTCTGTATTCCTGATACCAAACGCCACGCCGAATTCAGAACCTTGTTCTACTTTAGCAGTACTTTCTGTAAGCTTTAGAACTGCTCTTTCATCCTCATCAACAAATAGATTCTTTATCTCTTCTTTTACTTTTTCGTTAATCTCATCAACATTATCTGTTGCTCCTCTAAAAATATTTCTGATTAGGACTAATCCAAGAATTAGCATTGACATTGCCAGAACTATTATGACAATTGTTCCTATAGATAGTTCTACTGCTGCTTTTTTATTAGCCATATTACTGATTTCCTAATCCTTGTAATTGAGATAGTTGATTAATTTGATCTAATAATCCTGAATCCTGTATCTGCTTGGCAACTGTAACTACAATCCATATAAGCACCAATATATTTAATATAATTCCAATTACATTTAAGATTATTCCCCATGATGCCCATTTATTTTTTGAATTTTTTCTTTGGACTAATGCGAAAATCAGTCCTATAATGCCTAAAATAGTTCCATGCACATTTATGCCAAATGCGAAGACAATGCTAATAATTCCTAATATTACTGATGCCACACCGAAATTATTATCATTGGATTTCTTTTCCTCTTTTTCCATTCTTAACCTATGAAGAGGAGTTTTATAAATGTTGTGCAAGGAGACGGTGTGATAAAGTATTAAAATATAATTAGATTGATATTAACATGAAAAAGTATAATTTAAAGCCGGCAAGTTTAGCTGAAAGAGAAAAGTTTTATGAGGAGGAATTTGACCTGGAAAAAGTAAAAAAATGGTTTTATTCCAATGGAGCAAAATTGCCGCAATTATGCTCTGTTGATGCAGGAACAGAGACAGGCATAATTATAGATAAAAAACTAAAGGGCCGGATGTTATATTTCCCTTTAAATGAATTGAAAATAAAAATTAAGCAGTATATTCCTGAGGATGTTTATTATGACAGGAATGTATATGAAAATCCCTCCAAGGCATTAAGAAATTTAAAGTTTGATAATTTTATTAAACAAGAACTTGCTTTTGATATTGATGCGGATAATATTAAATGTAAGTGCCCTAAAGGAACAAAATTGTGTGATAATTGTATTAAGTCTGCTTTTTCATGGGCAAAGAGAATGAAAAAAGAATTAGAAAAGGATTTTAGGAAGGTTAGAATTGTTTATTCTGGCAGAGGATTTCATGTTCATATCTTTGATAAAAAAGCGTTTTTGCTGAATTTAAAACAAAGAGATGTGTTAAATAAAAAATTTGCTCATTATCCTATTGATCCTTGGGTTTCACGAGGCCATATAAGACTAATCAGAATGCCTTATAGCTTAAATGGATTAGTATCTAGAAAAGTGATTCCTTTAAAAAATAATTTAAGATTTTATAAGGAACTAAGTTATCCTAAATTTCTTAATTAACCTCTTTTATTCTTTTTGCTGTAATAGTATTTCTTCTTTTTAGAAGATTTCTTCTTTTTCGCAGGCATTTTTCAGTTGACCTCTTTAATCTTTATATATAATGAATTATATAAATTTTTTGATTGTTTGATTTTTTTATTACGCAAAAACGAAAAGTTTATATATTATTTAATATTATATAATAATATGAAAGAAAGATTTATCAAAATTGTAAGGCGGCATGGAGATAGCCTTGCTATAAATATTCCTATCGAGATTGCAAAATTATTGAATATAAAAGATGGAGACATCGTTAGGATTCAATTAGAAAAGGTGAAAAGAAAATGAAGATAAATGAATTAAATACTACAGATAGAATAAGGGGGATAAAACTGCCAGAAAAAAGTGAGGAATTAGCAGAGTTCATTGGAATATTAATGGGGGATGGTTTTATGAACTATTATGAAAAAAGACGAGAATTTGTTATCGATATTGCGGGGAATAAATTAAAAGATAGAGATTATTTAGAAAATTTTGTTAGCTCTCTAGTGAAAGAGCTTTTTAATCTAACTCCTTCTTTCATTATTAAAAAAAATCAGAATAGTATTAATCTTAGAATACGTTCTAAAAGTATTTTCTATTTCTTAAAGCAATCTGGGTTTCCGGTAGGAAGAAAGGGAGAAGTTTTTCCACCTCAATGGATTATAAAAAAAGATTTATTATTCAGAAGATTTATTCGCGGTATTTTTGATACTGATGGATATTTATGTATAAAAAATAAAGAAGGTAAAAAATATCCTGTTATTGGTCTTGTTTCAAAAAGTATATCTCTTCTCGAACCTATAAAATGTTTCCTAGAATCTTTGAACATAACTTCTTATTTAGGCAGTCATAGTTCAAATAATAATCCTCGCTATAAAAAAGAATGGATAGTATATAAGTTGCAAATAAGTGGAAACAAAAATGTGAATTTATTCTTTAAAGAAATAGGTTCTAATAATCAAAGAAATAAATTGAAACATAAGGAAATGGGAATGGAGGGAATCGAACCCCCGCAATGCACGAGCTTCAGTCGTGTGCTCTCCCATTGAGCTACATTCCCTTATTTAGAGAAGAAGTAAATAGCTTTTAAATGTTTTTAACTCTTGCTATAAACAATAGAAATATTTTAATATTGGACTTGTTTATTATTAATATAACATTAGAAAAATTAAAAATGTCTGACAAAGATAAACGAATAAAAAATATAAGGCATAATAAGACTTTAAGGTCAAGGAGATTTAATATGCGGCTGGGAACTAACAATATTCTGCCTCCTAGACTGGAATTTAGGCTTCTTCTTGAAAAGATTAATAATGGAAAAGGCCCATTATATTATGCTAGTATAAGATTCCCGAAATATTATGCTGCTAGAATAGAACTGCCCAAAGATGAATACTTAGGCAATTATAAGGCTATATCTGAAAAAATAAAAAATGGAGATTATGAAATGACATTAAATCGTTATGGCTTATTAAAGATTAGATTATATCCTTATATTTAATTATTTTCTTACTAAATTTTATCTAAAAGATTGTGTGAGTCAGAAATAGGCCGGGTTCTGTCAAACTTCATTTTGCTTTTGGCCAACGAGTAGTTTGTGCTGACATCTGTCTAAGCCCACGGTTATAGTGGTTGCATCAGCGAAGTCGCCCGTTTCACCAACTCTCCTGTTTCTCAGCTTCCCTCAAGGTTCATTGCTCTCCAGGAGCTGTGTCGTTTCTGTTGCGGAGCTCTGCCTCACGACAGCTTGCTTTTCAGCAAGTCGCTTTATCAAAATTCCTTGCGGAACTTCGGATGTCCGGACCTTCCTCAGCATTAGAATTCATAAAAATTCTTTCCAATTTAATGGATAATGCCGTAATCAGCTATCCGACTCACTGAAAAATTAATAATATAAGAGTTTTTAAAGTTATTGTTCTAAATAATTTAATGAAAAAAGGGGTTTTGAAAAAAGAAGGTATCAACCAAAAAGGAGTTAAACAAAAATTATTTGGTCTTAGTGCTATCATTTTATTTGGGATATTTTTGGTTATAGGAATTGTATTTTATGTTTCTTTAAGTATTATTAAGAGCGGAGAAAAACCTGTATATACTAATGGGGGAGTCACTTTATCTCCAGATGAGAAAGAAAGTTTTAGTTTTGGATTGGAGGAATTTATTTTCGCAATAGTATTTGCATTATTTATGGTTGGATTTTTATTATGGACGAAATCTATGACTAGCAAGAACGCATATTTGGGAACCTTAATAGGGATTATAGGGGCCGTAATCTTAGGGTATGCTTTTTACTTAAGATATAAGGGCCCTTACTCAATACTATTTATGATTGTAACTTCAGTAGTTATTTTGATTTATATTGGAATGAATTTTTTTAGATATAGGAAAGAGGATTATGAAAATGATGAAGAATGAATTTTTTTAGATATAGGAAAGAGGATTATGAAAATGATGAAGAATGAAT
>CAYIGH010000035.1:9641-10916 GCA_964362915.1 Candidatus Woesearchaeota archaeon
TTTTTTAGATATAGGAATATTCAATTGTTTATTTCTTTCACTCCTATGAGAATTCTATAATTGTTTTTTATTTAAAGTCTTTTCGCTAAATCAGATTCTTCCTTTGCATTTCTTTTTTCTAGTTTTTCTTTTACATAATTATTTATTCTGTTAAATGTATTCGCTGTATGACCCACTAAATAATTCATTCCTGCTATAACAATGCCTTGTGTATTGCATATTTCAGGGTCTAGAATTTCACATATTCTTTCGTTTATAGTTGTAGAATATTTCATTCTAGCTCTGATATATTTCCCTAATCTTCTTGTTGATTCCATAGATATTAAAATAAAAGAAGGTATTTAAATCTTCCTATTTGTTATTACTTAATAGGCACAATATAAATAGAAAAAACAAATCGGCAAGGAGGAAAGGCAATTTTTAAAATTCATCTAAAAGTTCTTTCGGAGTTATTATTTTATCTGGAACCAATGATTTTAATACTTTATCTCCTGAAAATAGTTTATAATTAAATGCGAGAGCTAAGGCAAGATAGTGGGCATCTTTTTGATGTGCTTTCAAAATCTTTCTAGTTTCTTCAATACTATCTTCAAAATATTCATCAGGAACAAAGGTTATTTGTCCAACAACAAACTCGAGCATTTCTAAAACTTCTTCACTTGAGAATTTTGTCTTTTTTGCTATTTTTTCTGTATGTTTTCCTACTTCTAATATAAGAAAGTTAGGTGCGATAAATCTGTATTTTTTCTCTGAAAAATTTTTAATAAAGATATTCAATAGATTTCCTCTGTTAAGAACCGCAGAAATTATAGTATTTGAATCAACAACGAGAAACATCTTAATATTTTGAATAATGTTTAATCATTGCATTTTCAATCTCGCGCGTTAATTCCTCAACATCTTCATCAGTTGCCTGCGATTTCGCTGCAATTTTTTTTATTCGCTCTATTTTTTCAAGCTTTTCAAGCTTTTCTTTCAATATTTTTGCTATTAAAAAAGCTAATTCTACATTAAGCGTTTTTGCTTTACGTTCTATATCTTCAGGAACTTCTATTTCTATTTTTGTCATAATATTTTAGGACATTTATTATTAATAAATCTATTCTTTTAGAAAATCAAATAAAGCAAAGAGGAAGGCAATTTTTATGGTAGTAATGTGATTTAAGTGGGGCTATTAGTAGCTGCATGCTTAACTCCTCGTTGCCTTGGAGCTTACACATCAGCTCTATCAACGTCATCTTCTTTGACGGCCTTAATTGTCTCGTCTTGCGGATG
>CAYIGH010000036.1:0-5982 GCA_964362915.1 Candidatus Woesearchaeota archaeon
TGGATATTAGCAACTGTTTTTCCCAGTAGTATAGCTGCAATTGCCCCTATTATTGCTGTTAATGCTGTTATGAAATTAAGAGCTAACGCCTTGCTTTTTGTGAATCCTCCATGAAGCAAAATTCCGAAATCACCTATTTCTTGAGGTATTTCGTGCAATATGACTGCTATTGTTGTTGCTATTCCTGCAGGAAGAGATGCTGTGTATGCTGCAGCTATTATTATTCCATCGATAAAATTATGCAGAGCATCGCCTAATAGATTTGTATAGGCGAATGGGTGAATGTGGTGTTCTGAAATAATGTTGCCATGGCAGTGCTGCCAATGAATGAATTTTTCTAATACAAAGAAAATTCCTATTCCTAAAAGTATGTAGATTGAGCTCGCAAGAGAAAAATTATTTTTTTCTATTAGTTCAGGAAAAAGATGGATAAAAGTATCTCCGAGAAGCGCTCCTGCTGAAAAGCTGATTAAATATATAAGAATTTTTTTTAATTTTTTTTGTTTTATTGAAAGGGTGAAGATTCCTATAAATGAAATTAGGCTGACTAATATTACACTTAATATAGTCAACAAAAATGTATTTGGCATTTTTATTGAAAGAAAAAAGAGTATTTAAAATTAAGTTTTTATTAAACCCTTTCGATTGTACATTCTAATTACTATGAAATAGGTTAGTGAGCCGACCCAATTTGTAAATATTATAACTAAAATCCAGATTATTTTCTCTAAATCATTTTTGAATTTTCTTTTTGCACAATCAACAATCATCCAAATCCAGAAAGCTAATAAGAGCAGTCCTATGATGAGCCAGGCGCCTGTGAATGCAATTGCAAAAGGCCACCATAGTACATCATTAAATCCGAATGTCATTGTATTTTAAGGAATATTAAGTATTTAAATTATTTGATTAATTTTTTAAGTTAAAAAGGCCTAGTTTTATTTGTACGAGAGAGTAAAATTCCCAACATGAGAAATAACACTAGATCTCTTAATTCTGGTGTCAGGATGACGAATACTACGGCCCCTATCACCCAGAGAAGGGCTTTAATCCATTGTTGTTTTTTCATTTTTCACCTCTTTATATATAACCATAATATTTGTATTTTCTGTAGTTTATTAATCTTATTGTTGCCGCAATTGATATATAGATTAAAATAGCGATTAAGAATATAATATGGAAAGCGATATAACTAATATCGAGATTAACTAATGGAAGTTTGATAAATCCGAGAAGATAAAGATTAGATAGTTTTCCTTGGCTTTCTATTGTTTCATATATTCTACCATACCATCTTTTTCTTAAAACTGATAATGATAAGGATGTACTAACCTGTGCAATTTCTGTTGTTGAACTACTTTCTATTTGCCTTTGAATGATTTGATTTTGTATCGGGAAAGAATATGAAGCAAGGAAATTGAAACTATTTATTATTATTACATAAAAGAAAATTAATATTATGGCAATAGCAAAATGTATTTTTAATTGCTGTATCGGATGTTGCATTTGTCCTCTATTTTTATTAATTTCTAAAATATTTATTATTTATAAATTTTTATGTTTACTAATTTATTAAAATTTTATACAAAAAATGAGAAATAACAGAAAGATTTATATATGCTTGTAAGTTATAATTATTTAATTGTAAAAGATGGTTGATAAAAGATTATATTTAATGATTGGTATTCCCTTATTAATTTTGGTAATTCCTATTTTGATTTTTTCTCTTTATACTTTAAATCTATCTTCTTCTCAATTAATTTTAAATCCTGAAAATTCAAATACTGGAGGGATAAGGTATGACGGGGTTGTCTGCGTTTATAAAACAGACGGAAAAACAGGAGAGAAAACAGATTTAGGATGTTCGCATAATAATATTACATTTACAGGAATAAACTTAACAAGGGATTTTCTGACAGCATTTAGAACAACAACAAGCAGTGGGAATTTCACGACAATTGCTGTATGCAATGCAACTGGTGGAGGATGTTCTGCTTATGCAAATCAGGGCGCTGCAGGACAGGGCTGGAATAATGGCTCTGGCTCACAGAAAGATGAATATGATTCTAATGGATTATCAAGACAGATTGGAACATTTACAATTCTGCCTAATAATAACGGAAATGTCAGCATATTTACAACATTTACATCAAGTGGGGTAGCAGGATTGGAAGTAAACGCATCAGCATTATTTAATCAGACAGCTATTGCAAGTGGATGGAATGGAACAATGCTTGCAGTTGATAGATTCAATCAAGTTACCCTTGATGGAACAGCAGGAGACCAACTAACTATTAATTGGACCTTGATGGTCTCGTGATAATAGTAATAAAATATTATATTCTTAATTTTCTTTTATAAGATAATACGAAAATATTTATTTTCTTTTTTATTTAAAATTAATACATCAAGATTTGCTGTTTGCATAAACTCCCTACTTTAGTTCGCAAGAAAGCAAACGCAAACGTCAAGAATCAAAGATTCTTGAGCGTGATCAAGATTTGAAAAATCTTGACATCTTGTGTGCTCAAGAACCCGAGCACGCCCCGGACTTCAGTCCGAGAGTTCTTGACATGAATAATAAATTTGTTTATATTGGTGCAATTTAATAGCCTTCGACCTCTAAACCTTGAATTCTTTCAAAGTGCTTAACGTTTCTTGTAATTAATCTCTCGCCATTGCGCTTTGCTATTGCCGCAATCATAATATCTGCTATACCTATAACTTGCCCACTCGATATAAGAGAAGCTTCAATTTCGCCAGCTAAAATAGCGCTTTCTTTATCTAAAGGCAGAATTATTAAAGAAGATAAAAGTTTGATTATCTCTTCTTTTTCTTTTTTAATTTCTTCTAATTCAGCACCACTTATTAATTCTATAATACTTGGGGAAGCGATAGTTAATATTTCTCCATTTTTTTCAAATTCTTGCAAGATTAATCTAGCTTTTTCATCTCCTCTAAGATAATTTACAAGAAAAGAAGTTTCTAGGCATACCATCTTATCTAAAAGTCTTTTTTATGCGCTCCACTCTTTCGCGATAAAATTTCTCCCGCTCTTTCCTAACTCTTTCTATGCCTTTTTCCAGCTTGTCAGCGGATTCTCTTGATAAAATTCCAAAGAAGTCTTTAAGTCTGACTTTTCCAGTAAGTTTATTAATTATCTCAGAAAAACTTTCATTTCTCTCCCTTTGGCTAGCTAATCTCTTATATGCTTCTTCTGTTATTGAAATGTTTTTTGTTGCCATACCCACATGTATGTGTGGGTATTTATATATTTTTCGTTTTGTGCATTTATCAGTATTCCATTATTGTCGTATCTGTAACTTACTCTTTAGTAATATACTATTATAAATATACTAATAAGAAAGCTTTATAAAATCCTTTTTGTTTTATTGTTTCGTGATTATTTTATAAAATGGGTGAAATTAAGATAGATGGATATATTTGTGAGCGTTGCACTCACAAGTGGATTTCTAGAATTAATTCTGTTCATAAGCCATTTGTTTGCCCAAAATGCAAGTCGCCTTATTGGAATATTCCTAGAAAGAAAGTAAAAAAGGAGGTTAGGAAATAACATGGAAAAGATAAGGACTAAAAAAGAATTAATAATATTTATATTTGCAATATTATCTTTGATAATTATCTCTACTATTTTAATTAATAATTATAGTAATTTTGAGAAGAATGAGATAATTTCAAATAATTCTAAATTAGAACAGAAGTTAGATAATTTTAATATTCAATCAAAAGACGATTCTGCTAAAGATAGAATTATAGAGATAATAAAAGCAGAGCATTTAGACAAGAATAAGGAATTTATTTCTGATATTTATGAAAATGTAAAAGAATTAGATGGAGTTTGGAGCGAGAAGATTAATAGCGGAGAGTATACTAGAATTAAATTTGAGCAGAATTTGACTTCTAATAGAGATATTAATATTTATTCTAAGAAAATTAGTGGAAATCCAAAAATAGAAGTATATGAAATTGGTAAGAACGAGAAGGTTGCAGAATTTATTAATTTAAAGGATAATGAATATAATCAAGTTATATTAACAGGATTGAAAATAGCGCAGGATAGTTTTGATTTAAGAGTTGTTGAAGGAAGTGTTGAAATTGAGCATATTATTGATCCTACACAATTATTCTTTGAAAACTTTGAATCAGGGAATCTTAATAACTGGGTTAATTCTCTTTTTGTTATTACAACAGGAAGGGTAGATACAGGAACATATAGTGCAAACTGCACAGGTGCTAACGATTGTAATATGTGGCTGGCTAATCAAGTAGATACTTCTTCTGCTTCAGAGATTAATGTAACCTTTAGATTTAATGATGATGACTTAGATGGTGCTGGTGATGCACCATATTATTTCAATGATAGTTCTGGTAATTGGGACGCAGTAGGAGAACTTGATTCAGCAACAGAAGATACATGGCTTACTTTTTCAAATAAATCAACAAATTCACAGTATTTCCACAAAGGATTTAACATAAGATTTGCAACTACACTTGATGGCGGTGCTGGTGCTGAAAATCTTTGGATTGATAATATAAATGTTTCATATACGCTAGAGACAACTGCGCCGAGTGTTTTCCTATTAAGCCCTGCGAATGGCTCTTCTACTACAACGAACTTAACTTATTTCCAAGCAGGATTTACAGATAACGTAAATGTCAGTAATGCAACTCTCTATATTTGGAATTCTACTAATAATTTAATTGGGACTAATTTTACAGCATTAGGAAATTCAAGTATGGCTATTAATATCTCATACACATTGAATTATTCTGGAACTTTCTTCTGGAATTATTTAGGTGTTGATATAAATTCAAATCAAGCATTTAATAATACTAATTTTACATTGACATTTAATCCGCCTGCTGGAGCAGCTCTTTTTAATGTTAATTTAACCCAGTCATTTTCTATTGGTTCTAGTACTGGAGACATAGGGCGTTATTCAAGAAGTGATTTTGAAAATTTGATAGGTAGTAATATTATGGGGCGCGTAGGTGGGTTGTTTAGGGCGCCTATAGGAAATGCAATTTTAAGTGCTATTTCTGGAAGAGTATATTTGGGAATTCGTAGTTTGGCGCAGACAATGACGATTAGTGGATTATTGGAAAGAATTAAGCTTATTCCAATTAATATCGCCCAGAACTTAAATGTACTAAATATAGTCAATAAAGTAGGAGCATTCTTTAGAAATACTATACAGCAATTGATAATAAATGCACAATTGACTACAAGTTCAATTGCAAAGAATCTTGTTAATATAATCCAACAGTTCATCATAACCCCTATTGCCAATACACTTTCCTTGTTCAATAGGGGATTATCCGGAAATGTTGTATTAAATGCGATTGTAGGAAGAACCAAATTAGTCTTATCATCAATATCACAGAATTTAAACATATTAAATATGATAAATAAACTTGGAGCATTTTCCAGAGGATTAGTACAGAATTTAATAATTAATCCTATATTAAGAACAGGATCTGCAGTACAAAATGTTGTTAATCTAATCCAGCAATTTATCATAACACCTATTGCAAATACGCTCTCATTCTTTAATAGAGGTTTATCTGGAAATGTCATAATTGATGCAATTGTTACAAGAACTAAGACAGTAATAACATCACTAACTCAACCACTTAATTTAATTGCTAATTTAATCAGGAATTTATTTGGATTTAGAACCATAACAGGGAATGTTGCAATAACCCCTATAGAAGATGATAGAGGAGCGTTCAGCAGAGGAGCAACTCAAAATGTTGTAATTAATGCGCTCGTTGGCAGGACTGCATTCTTGAGACTGGGAATATTCCAACCAATTGATTTGGACGCTATTCTAAGCAGGATTTATTTGATTGTAAGAAATCCTGCACAAATATTATCACTAAATACAATATTAGAAAGAATCAAACTTATTCCAATTAATATCGCCCAGAACTTAAATGTACTAAATATAGTCAATAAAG
>CAYIGH010000036.1:6082-10077 GCA_964362915.1 Candidatus Woesearchaeota archaeon
CTTATTCCAATTAATATCGCCCAGAACTTAAATGTACTAAATATAGTCAATAAAGCAGGAGCATTCTTCAGGACAATTATACAGCAATTGATACTAAATACACGACTAACTACTAATGCTATTACAAGAACAACGATAAATCTAATACAACAGTTTATCATAACACCTATTGCCAATACACTTTCCTTGTTCAATAGGGGATTATCTGGAAATGCTGTATTAAATGCAATAATTACAAGAACTAAGACAGTAATAACATCTATAACAGAGAACTTAAACATATTAAATATAGTAAATAGACTTGGATTATTCAGCAGAGGATTAATACAGAATTTAGTAATTAATCCTGTATTAAGAACTGGGGCTGCGGTACAGAACATTGTTAATATAATTCAGCAATTTATTATAACACCTATTGCAAATACACTTTCATTCTTTAATAGAGGTTTATCTGGAAATGTCATAATTGATGCAATTGTTACAAGAACTAAGACAGTAATAACATCACTAACTCAACCAATTAATCTAATTGCCAATTTAATTAGGAATTTATTCGGATTCAGGACATTGACAGGAAATATTGCAATAACTACAGTTGCTGGTAGATCTTTCGGGATAACAACAAACATATTCCAATTAATTGACCTTGACGGAATAGCTAATAGAGTTTATACAGTTGTTAGAAATCCTGTTGCAGTTTTAGATATAGATAATATATTTGAAAAGAAGTCTTTCTTCTTTAGATTAATTGAGGCGTTGTTGAGGATAATTGGAATAGGAAGAGGTCCTGCAGAGCCAGAGCCAGAGCCGACCCCTACGCCTACTCCAACTCCAACGCCTTCAGGCGGAGCTGGCGGAAGTGGAGGGAGTGGAGGAAGTGGAAGCGTGGTTACTGGACCTGATGCTGTGCCTAACATAATTTTAGAGCCGCCAGAACTTAGTATTTTTGTTGTTTCAGGAGTTGAAGAAATAAGAAAAATAAAGATTGTTAATTTAGATAGAAGAAGCATAGTGCTTAATGTTGAGATTGCTGGAAAAGGACTTGAAGATGTTTTGAGCTTAGACAAGAGCATAACATTAAAACCAGGAGAAGAAAAATTAATTGATTTAAAGATTAATGCCAAAAATACAGGACTCTTAACAGGCAAGATAATATTTAAGTCAGGAAATTATGCTAATGAAGTTCTTATTGTGATAAATGCCAGAAGCGAGAATTTCTTATTTGACATTTCTATTGATATTCTTGATGAGTTTAAAATATTAGGTTCAGGTGAGAAACTATTGGCACAGATAAGTCTTTTGCAAATAGGGCCTCTAGAAAGAGTTGATGTAACTGCAAATTATGTTATAAAAGACTTTTTTGGAGATGTTTATCTGGAAGGGAGCGAGACTTTTTATGTGGCCGGACAAAAGGAATATGTTAAAGAATTTTCTACTTTAGACTTGCCGCCTGGCAAATATATTGTTGGATTAGAGATAATTTATCCTGGAGATTTTGCCACATCTAGTTCACAATTTGAAATAAAAAAGAAGGCGACTAATAGAGGCTTGTTTATAATTATTTTTGCAGGAATAGTTTTAATAATTATTTTAGCATCAATATTTATTTTATTTATGAGGATTAATTTAGCTAAGAAAAGAAGGTTAATCTTAAATCTTATTAAGGAAAAATATAAAATCAAGGGAAAGGTTTATTAATTATTAAGTCGCTTTTTATCTATGAGAAGAGTAAATTTGTTGGTTTTTCTTATTTTA
Source organism: Candidatus Woesearchaeota archaeon (assembly GCA_964362915.1). Taxonomy (GTDB): domain Archaea; phylum Nanobdellota; class Nanobdellia; order Pacearchaeales; family GW2011-AR1; genus JAUSIK01. Next base: position 7,838 of record CAYIGH010000036.1, read on the forward strand.
ACTTTTATAATTTTATTAATTTTAAAAGCAGCGATATCCTCTTCGCAAGTTAGTGGATATGTTGTGAAAAAAGATTTTGAAGTAGACAGTTTATTTTTAAAAGTTTCTCTGAAACAAGATAAAATTACTGAGAGAACTATTACAATAAAAAGCAAAGATGGAGGGGAGTTCCATGTTAATATAGAGGGCATTCAGGGAATTTCTCTTAGTGAGAATAATTTCTTTTTAGGGTCTAATGGGGGAAAAAATATAATTGTCAAATTTGATTCTGGAGGCATAAAGCCTGGCGCATATATTGGTTCTCTTGAGATAAAGAGCCCTAAAGATTTTGTTAAACTGCCTATTGTTTTTGAAATAGAATCACGAGATGTTTTTTTTGATGCAGATGTAAATATTCCTATTGCTTATTCTATTGTCGCTCCAGAAACCAGTATAGTGGCTCAGATTAAAATCTTTAATGTAGCTAGAATTGAATCAGTTTTAGTAGATATAGAATACTATATTAGGAACATAGATGACGGAGGGATTTTAATTTCTGAAAGTGAGAGTGTGACAATTAACAGGGATAATTCTCTAATCACAAAAACATTGCCCATTCCAAAAGAAGTGAAAGAAGGAAGCTATATTGTTATAGTTATCATAAGATATAAATCTTCTGTTGGGGTTTCTAGCCAGTTTGTTAATATTGCAGATGTGAAACTAAGCGAAACGCCTAATTTTGAATTTGATTCCAAATTTGCAATAATTTCAGTAATTATACTTATTGTCTTTTTGAGCATCTTCTTTTTCTTTTTTTATTTAATTCGTGATAGAGACAAACTATTCTTGGCGTTAAGAAAATACAATACTGAAGAATTAAAAAGACATAGAGAACTTTTATTAGACCAGCAGAGATTATTTAAAAGAAGAAAGAACTATAAATCTACTAAAGAAATCAAAAAAGAAGTTAAACAAAAGATACGTGAATTAAAAGCTAAGCAAAAAAACAGAGTTAGAATATTTAAAAAATTAAAGAATGTAGGCAATATCAGAGAGATGAATGATTTATTAAAAAAATGGAAGGAAAAAGGATATAATACCTTATTATTAGAATCTAAACTTAAGGGGCTTAATGCTAATGAAATGAGAGGGTTGCTTCGCGGGTGGAAGGCTAAGGGCTATGAATAAATCGAAGAATATAAAAATATGAATTATTGTAGTAATGTATGATGAGGATAAAAAGAGACAAAAAAGATGGCAGGACATAATGTATCTAAGCTAAAGAAGGAGTTTAGTGAATTTGCAAGAAAGATTGAAGAATTAGAATTATTAAGAAAGGAATTGAATGCCTTAGACACTAAAGGATTTGAATCTGAAGAAAGGGTTATTAGAGCAAAATTAAAGAATGTTAATGCTATTCCTGAAATAAGAAAAGAGATTAATGCCTTGAAAAATGAAATTTCCAGAAGAAAGAAAAGAAAAACTGTTTTTGTGAAAAGAAAAGTTAATGTTGGAATAATAAAGGAAAATAGTGGATTGAAGAGGAAAATTGCAGAATTAGAGAAATTAATAAATAAGAAAAGAAAAATCTCTGTCAAGAAGCAATTATCAAAGGGAGAGATAGAATTTGTAAAAGATATTCCTAAATTAGAGACAAAACTTAACGAATTGAGAAGGGCATTTGAGGAGCATATGAAAAGCTCTAAGATGAGGATTGATTCTGGTGTTGGAGTATTGGTTGATGCGAAGTTTGGAGATTTCATCGCCACTATTAAGTCTGAATTGACTCAAAGACTAAAGGAAAAAGAGCTTTTAATAGATCAGCAGTTAAAGACAGATTTAGAATCTAGAGAAAAAGTATTTGCTAGAGAATATGCAAATCTTGTTAAAGAACTTCATGACAGATATAAAAATGAGGTTAATAATGAACTTAAAAGAGAGGTTAGAACAAGATTTGAAGAGAAGCTGCAGAATAGGCTTAATAACGAAAAGAATAAAATTGTTAAATTACTTATTAAAGAAAATCTTAGAAGATTGCATTTTGAAAAGCAAAACATTATTAATGAATTAGAGGGGCGTTATGATAATAAAGAAAAAAGACTAATAGATAGTTTTAAAAGAAAAAGAAGAGAATCTTAAAAAGGATTTTTCTCAGAAAAAGGCCGAGTTAGGGGATAAGATTAGTGATTTAGAAGAAAAAGAGATTAATATGACATCCTCCGCACCCTAAAGGTTTGTCCTTCGGACAAATCTGCCTACGG
>CAYIGH010000037.1:0-8544 GCA_964362915.1 Candidatus Woesearchaeota archaeon
ATTTTATCTTTAAACTCTTCAAATTTTTTATTATCATATTCCAATATTGTAAGTTCGCTTATTTTTTCATCACTTTTGAAAAATTTATTTTCCTTAAGGAGAGTTAATTTATCCTTAATGAGTTTGCTAAGTTCTCTTTTTATTAAAAAAGAATTTCTTATTTTTTCAACAACCTCTTTAGTATTTACCTTAAGAGAATCTTCGATTAAAAACAAATCAAATAAGTCTCTTTCTTGAAGTCCATTCCTAGTCAAGACTGCCCTATACTTTTCTAAAGTAATTTCCTTTATTGAATAACATAACACATTGAAATTTTTATAAGACAAATTCAAAGTGAACATCAGCTTTTGAGAATCAAAGAAGTCAGTTATTGCTTTAACAGATACTTCTTGTGGAGGATCTATTATTTTTTCAACGAAATTTATTTCTACTTTCATATATTGACTTTTAGAATAATAAATCCTAAAAGTATAAACTGCTCTTCCGTGAAGGATTGTGCAAAATTTAGTGTTGCTTCTATCAGTACTAAATTCTAAGTCTAAAGCATCTGCAACTTCTTTCAACTTTGGAGCAAAGTAATCGATAAACTCTTTTATCTTTCTTTCACGATTTGCTCTTGTCAGCTCTCTCAATGAATTTGAATTTTTATGCACAAAATCCAAATCTTCTGAAAATCTATGATATTTTAGGTAATTTCTTGAAAGCAGTGTTCCTCCCTTAAAAATCAGCTCTTTTCCTAAGCCAAACTTTTCAAATTCAGCCAAAATAAGGGTTAAAAGAAGGTCTTTCTTTATGATTTCATCAGCAAGGCTAATCTTCAGATTTTGCTTTATTTCTGAGGCATACTTTTCAAGGTTTATTTCTTTCCAACCCATTTTGGATATCTCTTTAGATATTTTTGAGTGTTTTTTACTTTTATTAAATTATTAGTTTCTTTAAAGTAAACTCTGTCAATATATGTTTTCGCAGGATCAGAATAAGAGTATTCAATATTATGATTCGTTCTCGCAGTTTTTAATCCAAAAATAAGATTTTCTTTAGTCTTAAAGAATTTAACTTTAAGTCCGAATACTCTTTTAATTCCGCTGAACTTTGTATTAACAATAGAAATTTGATTTGGGGTTTGCCATTTTTTGCCTTGTAGATATAGTGCATATCCTAGACCAGCATACCACTTAATTTCTAATTTGTTTAAAGCCATAAACACTATCTCTTTATCCTCGAATTCAGAGAATTTTCTATTTCTTTCATCAAATGTGTTAATATAATACAAACCTGAAAGGATTCTTCTTATGCATCTCTGTCTTGATAAGTATTTTAGCAAGTCTGCCTTTTTTTTATCATTAAATTTCTTTTCATATTCTTTTATAATTCCAGTTATCTCTGTTTTTGAGAGTATTTTGCCTCTATTAAGCAATGTCTCATATATAGTATTTTTAGCTTTCATAAATACCTTAATAAACAGCAATATATAAATCTTTCTTCTGTTTCAAAAAGTGCTATATTATAGCAATTTTAGGAATAAGCTTAATTGTGGTATTTCCCTTAGTATCTAATCTCATAACCTTTTTCCTATTGGATTTTTTGCCTTTTTTAGTAGTTATTACTGCTATTGGGACAGAATGCTTTGAATAAAGGACTAGATAGATTATTTCAAGAATGCCTAAAGTGTTGATTATTATTAATAATACGAACCATATTGGTTGATTTAATCTTGCTGATCCCATAACGCAAGCCCTTTCCAGATTAATGTCCATACTATCAAAACAATTAGAATTTCTGGGGAAATGTTTAATTGTTCGCTAACGTATTTAATACCATTATTATTGAAAGAATTTAGTAATTATAAAGATTTTGGACAAATAGATTTTATAAATTAATTTTTATCACTATAAAAATAAGACTTGGAAATTTTTGTTTGTTGCCGACGGGAAAAAAATTTGTATAGAAATGTTTAAATAGGAAGATGAATAAAAATTAATAAAATACAATAGATTGTGTTGAAAAAGATAAAAAACACAATAGATTGTGTTGAAAAAGATAAAAAAGTGATGATATGCTCTGTCCGTACTGCCTCCATCAAGAAAGCAAGGTTATGGATAAAAGAGATGCTAATGAAATAACGCGCAGGAGGAGAGAATGTTTAAAGTGCGCAAAACGCTTTAATACAAGAGAAATTGTTGAAAGAGCTGAACTTCGCGTTATAAAAAAAGACGGCAGAAGAGAGGAATTTGACAGAGAAAAGATAAAAATGGGCATATTGCGGGCATGTGAGAAGAGGCCTGTTAGTGATGAGGTAATAGAAAAAATGGTGGGAAGAATAGAAGAGAAGGTGAGAAAAAAAGGCGATAATGTAAAGACAAGTCTTATTGGTGAGATTATAGTGCGGGAATTAAAGAAAATAGATAAGGTTGCCTATATCAGATTTGCTTCTGTTTACAAAGATTTCGCTGATCTTGATGATTTTAAGAAAGAGATAAGGGGGTTAATTACAAAGTAAATACAATAAACTATTAATAAAAATCATGTTTATAAAAAAGAGGGAAAATGGTAAACAGTTATAATAATGGGAATGGGGCAAATGGTAATGGGCACAATGGTGATAGCTATGGGAATGGAATTTATGAAAAAAAGAGCTTATTTACGCAGAAAGTAGATGGTTCTTTAAAGATACCTGTGAAAATGGACAGATATTTTACTCAAGATGATAGAAGTCCTTTTATGTTTGATATGAATGGAATGCCTCTTAAATGGCTTTCTGAGGATGTTAGTGTAACAGATGATATGGGCAAGGTTATTTACACCCAGCCAAATGTGAAGAGGCCTGATTTTTGGAGTTCACTAGCAATAAAAGTTGTGGCCAGCAAATATTTCTGGGGAGATCAGGTAAAAAGCGAGAGGGAAAATAGTGCGGAACAATTAATTGGAAGGGTTTCTAGATTTATTGGAAGACAAGCATTAAAACCGGGTTATTTTGATGAAAATAAAAGCAAGATCTTGCAGGACGAGATAGCAGCTATTTGTTTAAACCAACTATGTGTTTTTAATTCTCCTGTTTGGTTTAATGCAGGAATTAATGAATATAATCTCGAAGCTGGAGGGGTTTCTGTATATATATGGGACGAAAAGACAAAAAGTGTGATTAGAGCAAATAAAAGAATGGACAGACCACAATGTTCTGCATGCTTTATTTTAAGCATAGAGGATAATATGGATTCTATTATGGCTGTTCAAGTTGCTGAGGCAAACTTGTTTAAGGCAGGATCTGGAACAGGAACAAATAGGTCGCCATTAAGAAGCTCAAGAGAAAAATTAACAGGAGGAGGAAGAGCTTCTGGACCTGTAAGCTTTATGAAAGGATATGATGCTTATGCTGGAATTATTAAATCTGGAGGGAAAACGAGAAGAGCTGCAAAGATGGAGATATTAAATGTTGACCATCCTGACATACTTGAATTTATTAACGCTAAACAAAATGAAGAAAAAAAAGCATGGGCTTTAATTGAGCAGGGCTATGCAGGAGGAATGAATGGGGATGCTTACGGCAGTATTGCTTTCCAGAATTGCAATATGTCTATTCGTGTAACTGATGATTTTATGAATTCTGTTAAAAAAAATGGAGAATGGCAGACTAGATTTGTAAAAAATGGCGAAATTTGTGAAAAATTTAAAGCGGGAGATATCTTGAATAAAATTGCTGAAGGAACATGGATTTGCGGAGATCCGGGGATACAATGTGATGATGTTATTCAAAAGTATCATACATGTAAAAATTCTGGAAGGATAAATGCAACTAATCCATGCAGTGAATTCATTTTTCTTGATGATACAGCATGTAATTTAGCATCAATAAATTTAATGAAATTCAGAACAGAGGAAGGGGGGTTTAATGCAGAAAGTTTAAAGAAAGTTGTAAAATACTTTATTACAGCTATGGAGATAATAGTTGATGGCGCCAGTTATCCGACAGAAAAAATAACTAAAAGGTCTCATGAGTTTAGACCGCTTGGATTGGGATATGCTAATTTAGGTGCGTTGTTAATGAGTTTTGGTTTGCCGTATGATTCTGATGAAGGAAGGGCTGTTGCAGCAGCCATAACTGCTATTATGTGCGGAGAGGCCTATAAGACAAGCGCTGAATTGGCAAGGGCTGTTGGGCCATTCCCAGGATTTATGGAAAATAGAGAATCTATGCTAGAAGTTATAAAGATGCATAGGGACCATGTAAGAGGGATAAATGTTGAAAAGATCCCTGTTGATTTAAGAGATTTAGTTAATGTGGCATGGGATTGCTGGACTGAGGCTCTTGAATTAGGCGAGATTTATGGATTTAGAAATGCCCAAGCAACAGTATTGGCTCCGACAGGAACTATAAGTTTCATGATGGATTGTGACACCACTGGAATTGAGCCAGACATAGCTCTTGTTAAATACAAGGTTTTGAGCGGAGGAGGAATGTTAAAGATTGTCAATAAATCTGTTCCTCTTGCCTTGCAAAGAATAGGTTATAATGAATTACAAATTAGTGATATTGTTAAATATATTGATGCGAATGATACAATTGAAGGGGCGCCGCATTTAAGGGCTGAGCATTTGGCTATTTTTGATTGTGCATTTAAACCTGCTAAAGGCAGTAGGTCGATAAATTATAAAGCTCATATTGATATGATGGCTGTAACGCAGCCTTTTGTTTCTGGAGCTATAAGCAAAACAATTAATATGCCTGAGAGCTCTAGTATTGAGGATATTGCCAATGCTTATATTTATGCTTGGGAAAGAAAATTGAAGGCTGTTGCAATTTATAGGGAAAATAGCAAAAGAAGCCAACCATTGAATACTAGAAGGACTGAGGGCGAGATTGTAAAAAAGAACAATGAAGAGAAAATTATGATAAGGGAAAGAATACCTCTGCCACAAACAAGGAGATCTATCACCCATAAGTTTGAAATTGCTGGACATAGCGGTTATTTGACAATTGGATTATATGATGATGGTAGGCCTGGGGAGATTTTTGTTACAATGGCTAAACAGGGCTCAACTATTAGAGGGTTAATGGACGCATGGGCTCGTTCTATATCTTTAAATTTACAGTATGGTGCGAGTGTAAATGATTTATTTGGGAAATTCAGGCATCAAAAGTTTGAGCCTGCGGGATTTGTAAGAAATGATGGCGGTGAAGGGACCCTTGCTGAAAAGATTAAACCGATAAGAACTGCTTCATCAATTGTAGATTATGTCTCCCAATTTATGCTTAATAATTTTGGGGGTGGTTCTGCTGTGGTTAAAGTGGAAATTGAAGAGGCGTTAGATGAGGATAATTTAGAGGAGCAGGCTATATTGAGTGAGTTTGGAAATGAGGGTTTGGTCTGTTCTTTGTGCGGTGGGCCTGCAAAAAGAATTGGCAACTGCGCTGTGAGATGTACAAGCTGCAATCAGACGATGAGAAATGGTTGTGGTGAATAAGAGACAATGTATTTTTTATTGTAGTATCTTTTGATTTTTGAGTTTTCTGGAAAGAAAATTCATTGTGCCATCCTTAATTTTCTGTAAGCTTTTTCCAAATCTTCATGATAAAAAAATCTTCTATTAATCCTTTTTATTTTTGACTTAATACTACCAATTGGCTTTTTGCCTTTTCTTCTGAATATTATGCTGTCCTGCAGACCCTCTTCTTGCATTACTTCATACATAACTTCTAAATTTGTTTTGCAATGTAAATATTTCTCATTATAGGATACAGGATCTAAAAGTATATTTGCAAGTTTATCTTTACTTTTTTCTAATTGTGTCTCTAGGGTTTTCATATCTCCGATATATTCTATTCTATCTCTTCTAATAAGAAAATTATTGATGCTTGAATTATTAGATTCATTATCTAAGATAAAAAACTGGGGAAAATAATCTAGATATTCGTAGGAACATAAATAATACTTTTTCGTATCTTCCATATAATCAATTAAAACTCTCTATTTATAAGATTTTAGTTTGGGGAAATTATGTTTTGTTTAGTATTTTTCCCTCTGCAACAATTAATGCATGGAATTCGTTATATAGTTTATAATCTTTAGGAAGAGTCTTATAAAATAATTCCTGTAATTCATCATAGTCTTGTGTTTTTAAATTCAGATAGCTTCTTACTACATTTTCTGTATACGCGTCTATGACAAAGATTGGATGCTTATAAGCATATAAAAGAATTGAGTCTGCTGTTTCTTTTCCTATTCCCCATACCTTTAATAATTGCTCTCTTAAAGGAATTTTGTTTTTATTTTTTAGATAGAATTCTGCAACTGTCTTTAATTTTTTTGCTTTTTGATTATAGTATCCTGAGCTTTTTATTAAATCTGATAAACTCTCATTTGATATTGATAATATTGCTTTTGGATTTATTAAATTATTTTCATATAGATTTTGCAATGATTTTTCCACATTTTTCCAACTTGTATTTTGTGTTAAAATTGCTCCTATTATTATTTCAAATCTTTCTTCAGAATTTTTTGGACTACTATAATCTTTTGGAAAATATCTTCCTTTAATTGGCCACCATCCTTGATAGTCGTGCTTTGTTAGAAATTCTTGATATAGATTTTGGAGTTTTTTATTAAAATTCTGCATGTTAATATATTCAGATAAATATTTAATAATGTTTATATTAAAATAACTATGGAGATTAATAAAATCCCGAAAGATGTAAGAAAGGCAATTGAAAATAGAGATATTAATGAAAGTATGGGATTTTGACAGAGATAATTACAGGACATATGCTGTTAAAGATATTCTGGAATGGTTATAAACTTGTTATTTTTTTACTAAAGGAACAAAAACAAAGCCTGAGAATTCATGCATTTTTATTTTGCCTTTTTCTTTTTTTATTTTGAAAATTGAATTTTTTACAGGGGTTACTAAAATTCCATTATCTTTTAATTGGGAATATAAATGAGATGGAATTTCATTAGATGCTGCACTTATTAACATCCTGTCAAATGGAGATTTTTCTGGCAGACCATTTGAACCGCTGATATTAATTATTGTAATTTTCTTATCTTTTTTTAGAATTTCTTTGGATCTTTTTGCTAGATTTTCTATAATTTCTATACCATATATCTTTCCTTTCTTTATTATTTTTGAAATTAAAGCTAAAACATAACCTGATCCTGAGCCGATTTCCAGTATTTTTTGATTTTCTTTTAGTTCTAGAAGAGCTAACATGAATGCTATTGTATAAGGTTGGGAAATAGTTGCGCCTTTTTCTAAAGGCAGTGCAATATCTTCATATGCTAGAGATTTTATATTTTCCGAGATAAATTTTTCCCTTTTAACTTTTTTGAATGCTTCTATTATTTGTTTGGGGAATCCTTGTGACTTTAAACTTTCTATTAATTCTGTTTTTCCCATTATTTATTAACATCTTTTGAGTATTAATTCTTTACTTCAAAGTGCTAAAGAAGGTTTATTAAGCATCTTCTTTTCTTTTTTTGTATGGAAAGGGTGAAAAATCTGACTTCAAAAAATTTTGATGAATTTATTAAATCTGGAGTAAGTGTTGTTGATTTTTCTGCTGACTGGTGCAATCCCTGCAAAATATTGAACCCAATATTCCATGAAGTTGCTAATGAAATAAGGGGAGTTAGATTTGGGGTTGTTGACGTTGATAAAGAGGGTAATATTGCCCAAAGATTTGGTGTAATGAGTGTTCCTACTATAATATTTTTTAAAAAAGGAAACGAGAAAGATGTAATTGTAGGTGCTTTATCAAAGGACGAGCTTTTAAAAAAAATAAAAGAGAATTCTAAATAGAGCACAATAATATTTTTATATTGAATTCTTTATTTTTTAGATGGCAAAAGAAAAAGAAAAGGAGCATAATTTTCCTATCGGAGAACTGAATGAAATTTTAGCTTTGTGTAATATCTCGTCTCCCCCATCTATTCTGTATGGTAATAATCTAAATAATAATGATCTTAGGAAAAATATTATGAAAAATATTGAGCGTTATATTTTTACCGGACAAAGAAATTTTATTGTATACTCCGGTGTTTTAAAAGATGCTGTAATTTTAGGCAGGGGTCTTCCTGAATCTAGAAGTTCAAGAGAAATCGAAAATTTTGTATCTTTTATTGACGAGATATATTTTGATTGGGGCATGGGCTGCAGGGTGCAAGAGAATTTTAAACTGGAAAGATTTGATAGAGAATATTTTGATGAATTTAATAAATTATTTAAAACTGTGATGAGTGATTCTGTCAATTCTATTATTCTGACATCGGCACATGTTTCGCCGGATTATTGCAGGATTATACATTATTATTAATTTTCCTATGACAAAGATTTAAATAAGAACTTTTTCTCAGAAATGTATGGTCCCGTAGCTCAGCCTGGTAGAGCACTGGGCTTTTAACCCAGGTGTCGCGGGTTCAAATCCCGTCGGGACAATTTTTTGATTTCTATTGTGGTTCACCACCCTGCTTCACACGTTGAAACAAAAAAATGTAAAAATTGAATGGCAGAAAGATTTAAAAAGCCAGTTTTACACAAATCTTTTAT
>CAYIGH010000038.1:0-8339 GCA_964362915.1 Candidatus Woesearchaeota archaeon
AATTCCTCTCTCGGCTTCAAAAGCCGAGGTATCCTTGCCATATATGTAATGAAAACCAAAAAGTTTTTTATAGTGCACAATTCATATATTTTGTATACAAGAGCAAAATGGCATTAATATCTCTAAATCCCAAGTTCAAAAAAGAAATTATTGAATTTATTGAAAAGCAAATGCCTGAAGTAACAGGTTGGATAAAATAAAATTAGCTAATAGAGGCTAAATAATTTTCCTGAACTTGTTGCCAGTTAATTATATTAAAAAAAGCTTCGACATACGCAGCTCTATTCCAAAAATATTTGACGTAGTAAGCATGTTCCCACACATCCAAACCCAATACAGGGTGTTTGCCTTCCATCAACGGAGAGTCCTGATTAGCAGTGCTATAAATCTCTAGTTTTCCATTATGAACAACTAACCAAGCCCACCCGCTTCCAAATCTTCCCAAAGCAATATCAGAAAACTTCTTCTTAAATTCTTCAAAATTTCCAAATTCCTTATCAATCGCCTTTGCAATTTTACCTGAAAATTTAACATCTTTCTTCAACAACACCCAAAATAAACTATGATTAAAATGTCCCCCGCCATGATTTCTTACAGCTGTTCTAATATCTTCAGGAACAGAACTAAGATTTTTCAACAACTCCTCAACTTTCTTATTTTGCAAGTTAGAATATTTCTCCAAAGCAATATTCAATTTATCAACATAGGCCTGATGATGTCTTGTATAATGTATCTCCATTGTCTTGGCATCAATATACGGCTCTAAAGCATCATATTTATAAGACAATTTCGGCAATTCGTGTTTCATGATAAACTAATCTCCTTTTGATAAACTTCCTTTAATATCACATTCTAGCAAAGGATTTTTTTTATCTTCAAGGTCTAGCGTTAAATCTAAATATCCAGTGTATATTATATTATAAATATCATGTGTATGATTAGTATAAAGTCCTTCTTTAAGATAATGAGCATCCTCTCCGCCGTATCCAACAAACATATTAATAGGAAATCTCAAAGTCCTCTTTTTATCAGTTAAAGCCCAATCAATAAGAGCATCTAAAGACCTAGCATTAAGTTGAATAGGTATACCTTGCAATTCAGGATGATCTTTTCTTATATAATAATTGCATTGGTCAGCTTCAATTCTGAATATTAATTTTTTGTCAATTAAAATATCTCTTATTTGTGCAATTTGATGTTGATTAGGTACTTCCATAATAATATAAGAAGCAACTTTTATTTAAATATATCTATCAACTTCCTTTTTCTAAACTGAAGCAGAGAGTTCCGCATCAATCGCCTGCTTAAAAACATCAAATGGCTGGGCGCCACTAATAAGTTTGCCATTAATAAAGAAAGCTGGCGTTCCTGTAACACCCAAACTCTCGCCATATGCTAACTCGTCTTCAACAGCATCAGCATAAATTCCTTCATCAAGGCATTTATCAAATTTAGCTCCGATAACTCCTAAACTTCTAGCCCATTTCTTATAATTCTCTACACTTAAATCCTGCTGATTCTCAAATAATTTATCATGCATTTTAAAGTATCCTTCATCGCCTTTCTGTTCTCTAACACACCTAGCTGCCTCAGCTGCCTTCTGCGCCTCAGAATGAATGCTATTCAATGGAAAATCCTTATATACTAATTTAACTTTGCCTGTCTTGATATACTGTTCTTCAATTAAAGGAAGAGTCTGTGTAAAGAATCTGGCGCAGAAAGGACATTGATAATCAGAAAATTCTATAATAGTAAGAGGGGCATCAGACTCTCCCATAAAAGGAGAATCTCCGACATTAACATCTGCCTCAACAGTTGAGTCAGGATTTAAAGAAACCTGGCTATCTAATGGGATAATATCAGAAAAAAGATACTTCCCATCCAAACTTACATAAACAGGAACATTCTGCCCTTGATAATCTAAGATAACCTTATATAACTGCCCCTCTTTTTCAACTGATGCAACACTAAAATCAACTTCCCCTTTGCTCTGACCCTTAATAAAAGAAACTAAATTATCTGCAACTATCTTTTCGCTGGCAATATCTTCTCCTTGAATAGAAAATCCAAAAAAACCAATCAAAGCAATTATAACCAAACCAAGAACAAAAGTAGAAATAATCCAGGGATTTTCTCTAAATCTATTCAAAGAGCTATTCAAAGGCTTCTGTCCAACAGCAGAAACAGCCATGGGTTTTTGCCCGTTTTTAACCTCTGCTTCATTAACATTGTCGAGAGAAGATTGATCCTTGGCTTTCGGCTTGCTCTTTTCCATATTTTATCAAACAATCAACTATATAAAAATCTTTGTGGTATAGAATTCTCTATATACTGCAAAATATAAATTGGATTAGATACTTTTTTAAAAACTATAATACTTAAAAATATTAATGCAAGAAAACAATTCATTAGAAAAGCTCTGCGAATATTTAGAACAAAAACCAGCTCAAGAAGAAATTGTTAGAATATTTAAAAGCCATCCTGAGTTTAATGAAGAAAGAATTTTTCCTTTGGATTTCTATGAACAACAATTTGAAAAAATATGCACAAAAATATTATTAAAAAAAGCAGAAAGAGATCTTCCAGAATTGAACATAAGGCGAATGCTTTTGCCAAGAGAAGAAGATGAAGTTTGGTGCAGAGATCTTCCAGGAAATGTTTATGTCTATTCAAAAAAAGCCTTCAAAAAGAAAATAAGACTGCGAAAAATACAATATGAAAACCTTATTACAGTAAATGATATGCCAATAATTATAGAATCGTCTCTTGCAAAATTCCCAAATATTTATTTAATTCAGGATAAAATAAATAAGTTGTATGAAAAAACAGAGAAAAAACCAGAAAATATAATAGTAACCCCAGAAGAAAATCTAAGATCAATATATGCAAAATTATTCAGGAATAATGGCGGCTTAACTGCAAAATTTTATACATCCTCAGAAGAATTTAGAAAAGAAGTAAAGGAAATAGTTATTAAAAGCAATCTTGCCTATAAAAACAACAAATAGAAAAACTATGAAAATAGACCTATAATCAAATAAAAATGGAAGAATTTCAGATAGACACTGTAATAAACGGCACTAAATCCGCAATTGCTTATGCTCAATTTGACAGAGCGCAAGCAAAACTTAATAATAATGGATTTAAAATTATCTCGCTTTCAGAAAATGCAGAGTTAAGAATAAAAAAATGAAAAGATAGCGACATATCAAGAAGATACAATCTGGTGCGAGAAGGAGCAATATTCGTCCCAAGAGGAATCTCAAAACTAGTAAGAAACCCTCCAATTTTAGAATATGCAAAAGAAGCAACAATAGCCCATAGTGAAGGAAAAGAATTTTATCTAAATAATGGCCAAATAGAAAAAGCCCTGGAAGATTCTGCTGATCTGCCTAAAAAAAGCAAATCTATACCAACAAATCGTTTTTCAGAAGAAGAAATAACAGTATGGGCATTTGGTTATACACAAAGCCCTATTAACCCCTATAATGGTCCTAAAAAAGCACAAAACTACGGAGATTTTCTATATGAATTAGGAACAAAAAGTATGCCAATATGGAGAATACAAAAAGAAATTGTTGACCAGGAAAATAAGCCATTCGCAAGACCACTATACTTCAAAGGCATAATAGCAGGAAAATCTGCGCTTATTGCAAATGACCAAGACCTACACTTTAGAATAAGGGTTCGCGGAATAAGAGACCTTATTGAAAAGGAAGAATTAATAAGGCCACTAGCCCTATAAAAAAAAGATGGTATATAATATAATAATAGGCAGAGATGCTTCTGACAAAGAAAAATTCTTAGATCAGGGACTGATTTATATTGGTAAGGGTTATGTAAAGATGGGCAACTATACTTCTCTATCAAACAAAATTTATATGGATATTGTTCGCCCGCATGTAATTTTAGTGGCAGGAAAAAGAGGAAGTGGAAAGAGCCACAGCATTGGAGTCATAGCAGAAGAGCTATCTCTCCTTCCTCCAGAAACCGCATCAAATATAGCTTCATTAATATTTGATACAATGGGCATATTTTGGACAATGAAATATAAAAATGAAAAAGACCTTCCTCTACTGGAAGAATGGCAGTTAGAAACAAAAAAACTGCCAGTAAAAATCTTTGTTCCTTTCGGAAAAGCAGAATTATATAAAGAAAAAAATATTCCTTTCGATAAAACTTTCGCAATAAAGCTCTCAGAATTAGAAGCTGAAGATTGGATAAATCTCTTTAATATGCCATTAACTTCTCTCCCAGCAGTCTTGATTCAAAGAACCATAACGCAATTAAAAGATAAAATAATTAATTTCTGTTTAGAAGATATAGAAATGGTGATAGAAAATGATAGAAAGGCGTCTAAAGAAACAAAAGAAATAGTTTTATCGCTATTCTATGCAGCAGATACATGGGGCATATTTTCAAAAACAAAAGATGGAACAGAAATATCAGATCTTATAACTCCAAGAACAACAACTATTTTAGACACATCAGTCTACAGCTCAATAGGGGCCTATAATATAAGAGCATTAGTAATCTCTATAATCTGCAGAAAACTGTTTAAATCTCGAATGGATGCTAGAAAAAAAGAAGAAATAGAATCAATAAAGCACGGCCAAGATTATCTTTCATATAACATAGAAAGAGAACAGCCATTGGTATGGCTCTTTATAGATGAGGCGCATGAATTCATAAGCAAAGAAAAAGAAACTCCAGCAACAGATGCATTAAAACAAATATTAAGAGAGGGAAGACAGCCAGGTATTTCTTTAGTTCTGGCAACACAACAGCCAGGGCAGATACATAAAGATGTAATGACTCAGTCAGATATAGTAATCTCGCATAGAGTAACTTCAAAACCAGATATAGAAGCGCTAAACAACATTATGCAGACATATATTCTGGAAAATATAAAACAACAAATGGATAGCCTTCCCTCTTTAAAAGGATCTGCAATAATTCTTGATGACAATTCAGAAAGGCTCTATCCCGTAAGAATCCGCCCAAGATTCACATGGCACGGCGGTGAAGCCCCAACAGCAATAAAAGCAGAAATTAAATTATAAGATCACAAATCTTTCTCAGATTTATTTAGATATCTTTTAACTCTCTCTATATAAACTCTCTGAAATCTTTCTGGTTCTCTCAAATATTTCCCCCAGTTTCTCGCAGTTTCTGGTATAGCTGCTCCATCAGAACATCTCAATGATAAAGGATAAGATCTATCTGCCTCGTTCTCTTCTTCGTATAAATCCTTATTTTCCATTCAATATTAACGTAAAAAGCATTTTTAAATCTTCCCATCTTAACTACTATTAAGTTACTAATTAAGAATTTTAATATCTACCCTATATCTATATCTTCTAACTCCAATCTCCCCAGCTTTCTTAAATCTCAAAATCCTAATTTTTTTTCTAACTTTCAAAGCCTCATCCAAAATCAACTCTTTTAATCGGCCAATATCATCTTCTGAATAAAAACCATAATAATGCATAATTCCTCCTTTCTTAATCTTTGGAAAAGCAGCATCCAAAAAATTATCTTTCAAATTAGGTCTTGCCATAATTATCCTATCGAATTTATCCCTAATTAATTTCAATTTCTTCCTGGCATCGCCCTGAATTAGCTTGATTCTATCCTGCACTTTATTTAATCTGATATTCATTTCAGCATATTTATTGCATTCTCTCCCCAATTCAACACTCACAATTCGCGATGCTTTACCCAATTTAGCAATTACAATAGCATAGGGCGCAACTCCCCCAAACAAAACTAATATATTTTCTCCTTTCATGACTTGTTCTGCTATTTCCTTCCTCTCCGAAGCCAATCGCGGAGAAAAATAACAACTGTCAACATTCAATCTAAAAATACATCCATTCTCTTTATACAAAACTTCCTTATTTTTCTCTCCAGCCAGATATTTAGTTCTCTGGGTTCTAAGTCTGCCCTTAAACTTCCCTGTCTTTTCTAAAACAGTTATAACGTTTTCATTTTTCTTCAAAAAATCAGAAGCAAATTTCTTCTTCTCACTTTCCTTAGTGTCTCTACCAAACTTAACAATAGCAATATTTCCAATAATATCGTGCCCTTTATTTATACTCGCCATTTTCTCTTACTTCCCAGTATCCCCCCCTATCAGGACCAATTCTTTTTAATATGCCTTTTTCTTTTAACTGCTGTAAGTTCCATTCTATTCCTTTTATGCTAATGCCAATTTTTTCAGCCAATTCTTCTTGAGTTATACCTTTACTCTCTTTGATTAATTTAATTATTTTCTCCCTAGTTTTCTCCCTAGTTTTCTCCCTAGTTTTCTCTCCAGCGATTCTCCCTAAATCCCCTTTTGTAGGCCTGTATAATATAACTGCAAAAAATTTTCCGAATTCAAATTTTGGCAGCTTTAAACCTGCTTGTTTCATAGCCATTTTAATTCTATTGATTCCGCTTCCAACTTGTTCAACTAAATCAAGCCTTTGCAATAATCCAAAAATTAACGGATTTCTAGACAAACTCCTTTTTCCAAATTCTTCCTCTTTTATAATTAAACCTCCTGGATTGCTTATTTCAACCCTGTCATCAAAAATATCAACTTGTATCCTTGCTCCCCTTTCATTATAATCTCTGTGTGCAATCGCATTAACTATTGCTTCTTTTAGTGCCTCATCCGGAATCTCTAAAATCTCTTTTCTTGGGCCAAATCCCTCAATCTTGTATACAAGTTTTAAATTTTTATAAAAATAATTTAAAACATCATTATAATTTGTTAAAATATCCAAATGAAAATCTTTTTTATCTATAATATATTGCTTGTCAATTCCCTTATATAAAACGCAGGTAATTATCGCATGAGGAAAAAATCTTTCAATGTGATCACAAAAAAATAAAACGCCTGCATTTTTAAAACCCGCTCCATTCTCGCCTAAGGTTCCAAGATTTTTAAGTATTTCTTTCTCCGGAATAGTCCTGCTTATTTTTGCTTTTTCCATAAAAATATCTAACTTTTTCCTATCAAATCCATTCTTAAAACTAAACTCAGGGTTTATTCTTTCATCAAAAATAATTTTTCTCTCTTTATTAAAAAATTCCCTAATTTCATCAGTAGACAATTTCTGAGAGCTCGAACCTTGCCTTATAAAAAACCCATTTGAACATTTATAGGGCTTATTTTTACCTTCGTAAATATTCATAATTAATATGTTTTCAAATGATTCAAGAGCTATCTTTACTTCAGGGTCACACTTTCTTGCAATATCTTGAATTTCAGATTTTAGTTTATTCGTAATATGAACACCTTTAACTTCTCCTTTGTCATTAATCCCTAACAATATTCTCCCTCCTTCTGAATTTGCAAAAGCAACTATTGATTTTGAAATACTTTTAGAATCAAAATTCTCTTTAAATTCAAGATTTATTCCTTCCCCTGATTTTATTAAATATTCTAATTCTTTTTTTTCCATTTTTTCTTCTCTCCCGTCTTTGCCCCTCTACCAAACTTCACAATTGCAATATTCCCGACAATATCATAGCTTACCATACAGGATAAAAATCCTTTTCATTATTAAACCTATCTTCCAGAAAAAGTTAACATTTAAATACTCATTATCTTTTAAAAGATAATGGAAACAATAAACCCAATTACAGCAAAAATAATAAAAACCGCAGAAGATAAAGACACAATTAGGAAAATAGCGAATAAAACTGGTTTTGCTTATTCAGCAGTATATCGCTGGATAAAAGAATTAAATAAATTAGGAATATTAAAATTAGAAAGAAAGGGAAATAAAACATTAATTACAATACAACACAACGAAATATACATAAATTTCAAAAACTTAATAGAGAAAATAGAAGAATATGAAAAAGACAAAAAATTCTGGGCGTTTATAAAAAATACAAAATTAAGAATAAGATTAGGAAAAGAAACTTCAGCTGTTATTTGGACAAAGGGCCCTTACATCACAGGAGACTTTTATAATAAAATATATCATGTAGATGTCGTAAAGCAAGACTTCAAAGCCTTATGCAAAGAATTAAGAAAATATAATATAAATTTATCAACAGATAAACAAAACATTACAACAAAACCCTCCGTCATAATAACCACAAAGAATTTTAAAACAGAAAAAACTCAAAACTTATCATTAACGCCATTAAAAGAAGTAATAAAATGGTGTAGAAAATTAAAATTAGAGCCTATATTAGAGCAATTATCAATTATATATAAAATCCCAATAAAAGAAAAATATTCAGAGGTCTCAACAAATGTCTAATCCACGAAACGCTATTCATGACATCCTCCGCACCCTAAAGGTTTGTCCTTCGGACAAATCTGCCTACGGCAG
>CAYIGH010000039.1:0-7699 GCA_964362915.1 Candidatus Woesearchaeota archaeon
ACAGATAGAAAAAGAAAATCTGGACTTTCACTTTCAAATCATTTATGGAAAGCTTGTAAAGACAAAATCAAGATAAGAAAAGAATATTTTTTTGATTAAAATTTCACCCCCAAGATTATTTCATCTTCTTTTTTCTAAAAAAGAAGCAAAAAAACGCACACATCCCTTATTTATTTTGACAGCGTCCCGCCGTCCTGAAGTGCCATCTTTAAAATTAATAAAAGCGCCTTCTCACAACTCTGCGAAATTCTTTCAGAATTTCTTGTCACACCTTGCAGGCTCTCGGGCTTTACCCTCGGAAGACATAACAGGGCTTAAACAGAAAATCCTTGCAGGATTTTCCCAAATTTTTCCTGCGGAAAAACTCTCGAGGTCACTTCGTTCCACTCGAGCCCTTCGGGTTGTTTAAGCCCGATTTTATCGGAGGAGCGTCTATAGGTGCTAATTTGTCTTTGCAGTATATGGCTGAAGCAAAGGATGTTAAGAAAGCTATACTTTTGTCTCCTGGATTAAATTATGCTAGCATTGACGGAATTAAATTTGCGCAGAATGTTGGCATTGACAAGGAGATTTACATTGTTGCTGCAAAGGACGATATAAGAAAGGCAGGGCCTGCAGATATGCAGGCTAAAAAAATATACGATGTTTTAAAATGTAGAAAATCAATTAAGATTCTTGATAATGGCGGACATGGGACAGATATTTTAGAAGCACATCCTGAATTAATAGGTAAGATGATTGACTGGCTGAAAAAATAACTTATAGAGATTCATGGACAGAAAATTGAAGATCTTTACACATGTTAGGTCCTGGTTCGCCATGGCATGGTGGAATGTCTTCGTTATTGCATCCCCCTCCAAATGTACTTATCATTTCTTTTGTCATTCCCTGAATTATTGGGCCGTGGCTTCTGACAACTAGATGAACATCAGCTCCATGAGGATTTGTTAAACCTGGACCAAATAAAGTCTCTACTGAATCATCTTTTTTCAGGGTTGCTCCGAATCCACCCATGCCCCTATTACCGATTACATGGCCTGCTGCATATAAGACAGAAGATTCAACGCTTTCATCTCCCCCAAATAGTTCTAAATCCCCTGGACCGCATCTATATGGGCCCTCTGGATGGGAACAGTTTTCTGGACTGTTAAATATCACCCACCATATCGTTACTGCTGTGTAAGGTTCTAAGCCAAATGTATTAAGGTGCATTGAAATGCTATTATCCTGCCTTACTAAAGTTGAACGACCTCCTCTTACTACAGAGCCGTCGGAAAACCATTGCACGTCGCTGCTTGTTTTATGAACTCCAGAGAGTTTAGGGGGAAAAGCTGAAACAATTAATGTGCTTAGAATTAATACCCACATAAGTGCCAGAACCAAATATATTCTTTTAGACATATATTTATATATTTTTTCCAGTATTTATATCTTTCTTGTTTTTTATTGAATATAACGAAAGTAATATAAACCAAGAGGGATATTTAAGAAAAAGAGGGAAAATGAAGATAAAAGACAAGGTTTTGCTTAGGCCCAGCGATTTTAAGCCGAGCTTTAAGGATTGGCAGATTAAGGGGGTGTTGAATCCTGCAGCAGTTAGATTATCTAACGGAAAGATTTTATTATATGTGAGAATAGCAGAAAGTGCTGGTCAAGAAGAGGGAAGCACTTTAACATGCCCTATTATGTCTTCTGAAGAAGAATATAGTTTTTATTATCAACAAATTAAGAGGAAGGATATTGTAAGAATGGGCAGGTGGGGAGAGATGTATTTGAAGGATGGCTCTTGCAGACTGCCTACAATATCTCATTTCAAGAGAGTTATTGTTAGCAAGGATGGATTTAGTGTTGAAGAGACAGAACAGAAACCTGCTTTTAACGGCATGCCCGGAGATGGAGATTATGGCGTAGAAGATGCCAGGATTATTAGATTATATAATCGTTATCTTATGACTTATGTTTCTGTATCAATTAATGAGGGTGTTTCCACTTCTCTTGCTATTTCCAGAGATTTGAAAAATTGGCAGAGAAAGGGAATCATATTTAGAGAGCAGAATAAGGATGCTGTTATATTCCCTGAAAAAATAAGAGGCAAATATGTTGCTCTGCATAGGCCTGAAGGATTTTTTGCATTTAGCAGGCCGAGCGTATGGATTTCTTATTCTCCTGATTTGATTTATTGGGGAAGGGAAAGGAGCATCGTACAGCCCAGACAAGGAGCTTGGGATCATCGCAGGGTAGGAGCAGGACCTCCTCCGATAAAAACAAAAAAAGGATGGCTTTGTATTTACCATGGTGTTAAAGAGATTGAAAACAAAAACATTTATAGTGCAGGAGCATTTTTATTAGATTTAAAAAATCCAGAAAGAATTTTAGCAAGGTCTCCTTCGAATAGGCCTTTAATTGAACCTATAAAAGATTATGAGAAAACAGGATTTATGGAGAACGTCATATTTCCTACTGGAGCAGTTATTGACTTAAACGAGAAAGATTTACTGCTTTTCTGCGGAGGAGCCGATAGTGTTGTTAGCGTGAAAGAGCTGCAAATTAAAGATATTATGAATAGTATGGAGTATTATTAACCAAATGAAATTAATTATTGTTAATGATTTAAAGGCAGTCGGATTGCGGGGAGCAGAATTAGTGGCAGAAGAAATTAGAAAGAATCAAAATCTTGTTTTGGGTTTAGCTACAGGAGGAACAATGATTCCTTTTTATAAGAGTTTGGTTAATTTATTTAGAAAGAAGAATCTAAGTTTCTTGAAAGTTAGAAGTTTTAATCTGGATGAATACGTTGGTTTAAATGGCAAGGATAAAAGAAGTTTTAGATATTTCATGGATAAGAATTTTTTTTCTAAAGTTGATATATCTAAAAGAAATATTCATTTTTTAGACGGAAATGCAAAGAATCTTTATACAGAATGCAAAAATTACGAAAATGAAATCGGAGAATTAGGAGGGATAGACTTGCAGATTCTTGGAATAGGAAAAGATGGCCATATAGGTTTTAATGAGCCCGGATCAGATTTTAACAGCAGGACCCGCGAGGTTTTATTAAGAGAGACTACAAGGCGAAACAATGCAAAATTTTTTTCCGGCAAGGAGGAAAAAGTCCCTAAAAAGGCGTTAACTATGGGCATTGCGACTATTATGTCTGCTAGAAAGATAATTTTACTTGCTTCAGGAAAAAGCAAATCAGATGCGATTGCTGGAGCTTTGAATGGGGAAATCAGCGAAAAAGCACCGGCAAGTGTTTTGATGAGACATCGCGATGTTGCCTTTATCATCGATAAAAATGCCGCCGCTAAATTGAGGAAATAGTTTATGAAAAAATTTAAATATCTCCCCAATCTTATTATTTCATGAAGAGGTGTTTAGTTATTGTTGCACATCCAGATGACGAGACGATTTGGATGGGAGGAATGATATTGAAACATAGGGATTGGGATTGGACAATTTTTTCTCTATGTAGAAAGGATGATCCGGATAGGGCTCCGAAGTTTATGAAGGCTTGTAATTATTATAGTGCTAGGGGAATTATTGGGGACTTGGATGATCAAATTTTGCAACCCCTTGCTGTTGAAGACGTTATTAGTAAAATAAAAGAATTTTTAGATCGGCGCGAATATGATTATATATTTACTCATGGCGCTAACGGAGAATATGGGCATTTAAGGCATATAGAGATTCATAATGCTGTTGAGAAGATGATTGAAAATTGCGAGCTGAAATGTGAAAATATTTATTTTTTTGATTATGTTGTGGGAGAAAGCATATCTCCCCATGATTCTAATTTGATGATTCCTATTCCTAGTTTAAATGCAGAAGAAAGTGTCAAGCTTAATAAAAACGAGTTTAATAGTAAATTTAAATTGATTACAAAAGTTTATGGCTTCAAAGAAAATATTTTTGAGACATTGAGCTGTCATGATGTGGAGAGTTTTCGTGTAAGATGAGAATTTTAGCTTTATACCCTTATCCTCTTGAGCCTGATGGAGTGAGTTTACAAGGGCATTATTTAGCTAAAGGCCTAGAAGAGAACGGCATTGAAGTTGTTTCTTGTGATAGGAATGATGAAGAGAGAAAATGTGAATTATATAGAGAGTTTAAACCTGATATAGTTATAGGGATTGGATTTTGGGGCAATGTTCCTGAACTTGTGCTGCATCCTCTGCAATATGGGATGAATGCTGTGCCTTGGTTTAATGCTGACGGGTGGGTGGCGAATTATTACGATGTTTTGAATAAATTACCAATGCTAGTTACTACAAGCAATTGGGTTAAGTCAACTTATATGCGTGACGGCGTAAAGGGAGAAAACATAAGAGTTTGCCATATTGGTTTTGATCCTGAAATTTTTTATCCCAGGATAAAAAATGATCCTGAGATTTTTAAAATAAGAAAGAAGCTTGGGATTAATGATGATGAAATAATGATATTAACTGCTGGAGGAGATGTAACAAGCAAAGGAGCACAAGAGATGTTTAGGGCACTGGCTAAAATAGGAGATAAATTTACTAAATGGAAATATGTCCTTAAGATATGGCCTAGTTTTTCAGCTGAAAATCATGGGAAAGAAGAGAGGCAATTAATGAAAGAATTAGGGCTTAATAAAGAAAAATTTGTTTATTTAGATGATACATTAAGTCCTAGATTAATGGCCACGTTAATGAATTCTTGCGATATTTACGCTGCTCCTTCTAGACTTGAGGGTTTTGGGATGATTCAGCTTGAGGCGCAAGCTTGCGGCAAACCTGTTATTTCTATTAATGTTGGCGGACCCAGAGATGTTATAAAACATGATAAAACAGGATTTTTGGTGGATGTTGAAAATGAAATAAAATTAGAAAGAGAATGGGTTTATCCTAACATGGGTTTTGATAAAAAGATGCTGATAGAATTTCCAATTCCTAAGACTTTTGCTTATAGGGCGAATACTGATCAATTGGCGGAATATACGTTAAAGTTGATGCAAGATGAAAATTTGCGCAATAGAGTTGGGAGGGCTGCTGCTGAACACTCCTTGAAGAATTTTCATTATAAAGTAACTGCCAAGAAAATGATTGAGCTAATTGAGGAAAATGTACTAAATGCCAAACTAATTAGGAGCAGACTATCTAGTTAACCTTTGAGTCATTAATCTTCCCAAGTAATATGCAGAACCGAATATGATTATTCCAGGCAGGAGAGTAATGCCTAAACTTGGCGCTAGTAAACCTGTGCCTATTGTTCCTATAGTGCCTGCGCCTATTGATTCTAGAAACTGGATTGCATTTGGAACTGATTTTTCTATATCTTTTTGGAGAGCATCTATTTGCATTACTATTTTTCCCTCTTTCAGTATTCTTATTTTTCTGTCTTCTTCTGATATTATTATTGCCAAATTTCCTTGTTTCTTTGAGGCGGTCAGTGCTGCGCTGTG
Organism: Candidatus Woesearchaeota archaeon; assembly: GCA_964362915.1. Taxonomy (GTDB): domain Archaea; phylum Nanobdellota; class Nanobdellia; order Pacearchaeales; family GW2011-AR1; genus JAUSIK01. The sequence goes on from CAYIGH010000039.1 coordinate 5,423, forward strand.
TCTTGTACCATAATTTCTAAATGTAGATGTTGATTTTATCATCGCCCCATAGGCTTTAACTGAACCTTCTTTTGAGATTATTACTGCGCCGTCAATTAGAGCCAGAGATTCTAATAATTTAGGATTATCAACTGCTTTAAAAGGAGGCACATTTTGATCTATGAGGGTTTCATATTCTACGTCCCCAACTATAAAGAGAGCACCTTCGCCGCGTTTTGCAATTCTTAATGCTGTTTGAATAAGAATTTCTTCTAATTCTTTTCTTGAATTTTTTATCATGTGATTTAAAGATTTTCTTAAGAGTATTTAAATTTTGTGGAGTCTTCGAAGAAAATTATACTAAAACTTTCTTTATGATAATTCCCAATATATTTTTAGAACTTCTTTGTAATGTGTATATAATCTTTGATAGATTTCTCTGGCTTTGCCTTCATATTGCCCAACTGTTTTTTCTAATCTGCTTAATGTAAAGAAACAAAGTTGATTTTAAATGGAAGTTTTAATTCAATTTCTTGGAGAGATATTGTAACTCTTGGGGCAATATCCTCTCCATAGTTTGGCCTAGATTCACCTACAAAAATTGTAAGATAGTCTAATTCTTCATCATAATAGGGAGCTTTTTATGTTTAAAATAGTGAAAATAATAATATTTTTCTTCATGAATCTCCAGGATTTTTATTGGTTTTAATAGAGTATGCTCGATCTCTTCTAGATTTACTTCTGGATGATCTCTTCGTATATGGCTCCCTCTTTCTTTTGTTAATCTAATCCTTCTACCGCTTTTATCAGTTACTTCAAATATAAAATCCCTTTAAATTACAGCAATATTTTCTCCAGTTAAATAAAACATCTTTTCTTTTCCAGAGAATGATAAGCCAATATATACATTCCAGCATTCCATGCTTGGTTGCCTTCTTTTCCTGATGCTGATGCTCTAGGAAGGCCTGTTTTTCCATTTAGCCATTCGCTAAAGTATGGTTTTTGCATGTTTGCTTCTGCCAATTTTCTTAATTGAGCTTCAGCTTCTTTAAACTCTTTATTTTTTATTAATGATAGAATATAAAATCCGCCAATAAACGTCCAGATTCCTGCATTTAGATAGTGATATGGTGTTTTTGCTTCGCAATCTTCAAAATAATCCTGCCAATCTTTTGAGTTTTTTGTTATTGGAGGATAAATTGCTTTTATTGGGTAAGGTTTGTTGATATTATTTTTCTTTATATATTGCAAAATTTTTTCTGTTTCATTTTTATCTGCTAGTTCAAATATTATTGCCAATAGATTTCCTAAAGAATCAAACCATTCTCCTTTTTCTTGATATTTGTTATGATTCTTCCATCTCCATGGAAGATAGAAATTCCCTTTCCATAGTGCATCTGACTTATTGTTGTTAACAATCTCTTTTAATTTTTTAGCCTTTTCTTTTTGATATGTTAGATTTAGGACTTTATAGTATAATACCTGTGTATTAATTGTGTGGCCATAACGATGAGGAAAAGCGTCCTGCCAGTCTGTTGTCGGAAGTTGCTCTAACATTCCATCTTCACCCATGTCCTGATATGAAAGCCACGTTAGTGCTTTTTCAATATTTGTTTTTTGCAGATTAAATAAAGAATTGTTATTGTATCTTTCTTTATAGATATAATGTCCTATAATGAACCATAGTGTAGAATCAATTGATTTATAATCTATTTTTACAGGGTTTTGGTTAAGCAATACTGCATTTGGGATTTGTCCTTTTTCACTTTGATGCTTTGCTAATGTAATTAATGATTGTTTGAATGTTTCTTCGAACTTATCTTTTAGGAGAGAAGCCCCAAGAGAAGTTATCACAGAATCTCTTGCCCAAACACCTTGATAACCTGGAAAGGCCGCATAGAACCCATGAGATGTCCTGCATTTTTCCAATACTTCAATTGCTTGATTATATGCCTCTTTTGTTATTTGCATATTATATAAAAGGAGAGGGGTTATTAAAAGGTTTCTTATTTGGCTGTTTTTCGTCATAGAAAATAACTGATTGAGATGGTTAATCAATCTTCAACCAATAAGTAATTATTTCCTTCTTTTTTATTAATAATAGACAATGAGTGGTTATTAAGAAAGTCTTTACCGATAAAACTTGGTAATTCTTGTGCAAGATAACCTTTTACTAACGGGATACCCACATAAACGCCCTGTTCAAATTTTTTAATATTCCCGTTTTCATCTCTAAAATTTAATTCACAAATACCTAACTCTCTTAAATCCATATTAATATTTCCAAGTTGAACATTA
>CAYIGH010000040.1:0-7594 GCA_964362915.1 Candidatus Woesearchaeota archaeon
TTCAGTTTGCTTGTGGATTGATTACTTGGAGAGCCTGTCTATGCGGATAGGCTCTAAGGCGAAATATTTATAGCCAACTATTAATTAGAAAAATTTATAAGTAAGGAAATTCTTACTTCATTATGGAAACAAGAATAATTAAAGTAACTGATAAGGGGCAGATTTCTTTACCGGTTGGAATAAGGGATTCTTTGAAGATTAAGCAAGGCGATGAACTATTTATTACGAAAAATGAAGATGCTATTGTAATAAAGAAAGTTAAGAAAGAAGATTTTAGTTATTTATTGAAACATTCTGAAAAAGTTGCAAAGAAACTTTGGGATAATAAAGAGGATGAGGTTTGGGATAATGTATAAACAAGGCGAGATTGTAGTGGTTCCGTTTCCTTTTTCAGATTTAAGTAGTATTAAACAGAGACCTGTTCTTGTCTTATCAAAGAATATTAATAATGAAAAGATAGAAGATATAATAACTTGCGGAATAACTTCAAACATTAAGGATCCAAAATATTCTGTCTTAATAGAAAATAAAAATTTGATTGAAGGAGAAATTCCAAAAACAAGTAGAATTAAGGTTGATAAGTTGTTTACAATAAGTCAGGATATTGTTAAGAAAAAAATTGGAAGAATAAATAAAGAAACTTTTGAAAAAGTGAAAACAGAATTTGTTAAACTGGTTTAATTGTAAAATAATCATTACAAACATCCGTTTCTTTATACTATCGAAGAAAACGATGGGGAGTTAATCCTCCTTAAGATTAACTAATCACAGGGGCATCAAAAAGCAGGCATTTCATTAGCGCTCTTATAAGCAGTATATAGTTTCATGCATGCAACTCTAGCAACAACCAATGCCTGTGATCTGGCAACTCTTTCAAAATAGTTGTCTTTTGAGATATCTTCATCTTCTTTCTTTTCTGGCTTGAAAATAGAGAATAAGGCACTAAAGGGATTTATATCCTCTCCCTTTTCTTCTTTTTTCTTTTCTTTCTTCTCGTCTAAGAATTCATCCAAATCAGCCTGTATTATTTCTAAACTTTCAGAAGTAGTTCCCTCCATCATCTGCATCAAATCTCCAAGATCATCTTTCTCCAATTCTCTTTTTAATATTTCCAATTCTTTCTCATTTAAAGCATAGCTGGTAAAATCTATCTCTACCCTGCCTCTGAATCCATATCCTCCTTGTGCTACTCTTTCAGGAACAGACCTATATCTAAACTCAACAATAACTATTGTATAATATTTCTTTTTAATAATATTCTTATATGACTTAGGCAGTGCTCCGCTGCTAATATCATCATCTAGCTTATATTCGTACCTTCCCATTAAAGTCAACTCAAACAAGCTGGTATTAAATGCAGTTACAAGCGCAGATGTTGAATTGGCTCGTTGTTCCAATAATCTGGCTGCCTTCAAATACGGCTTTATCCACCGAGCATATAATTTAACTGAATTTACCTGATTTCTCAGATATATTTTTTCTATCTCAAATCTCTTTCTTAATTCATGTTCAGACTCTCTTATCCACTTGAAAAATTCAGATACTCTCTGCTGTAAAATTCTCTTTACCCTGTCATTCAGATCAATTTTTTCAACATGCTCCAATGAATCAGCAACCATGAACGCATCTATTAAAGTCACATAATCAAATTGTTGTGCCAGTCCTTTGATGCTTGTAGATTGCCTTTTTGGAAAATCAACCTGATCAAGCCAGATCTGTTTTAATGATAATAAGGCAGAATTTTTCCTGGATTTATCATTAGAATTTAAATCATCATATAAAGACAATCTAATCTTAAATTCTTTTAAGTCATATATTATATTCAAGATAGATTTAATAACTGCTCCGGCAGTTCCCATCATTTTCATTGCCTCTTCCTGCATCCTAGTCAATCTTCCGCCCATTTCAGAGAATTGCGCAGAGCCAGGCGATGTAACAAAATTATCAATAAGCTTCTCTGATTCTTTATATTCTCTATTGATATAATCCAAAATCCAGAAATAAATCGGCTCTAACGCCTGGGAAAAATTATCATAAACAAGATTATGCTTCTCTATCGGATATTTCAAGCCATTTAGCTTGAATGGATTGCTAATGAATTTCTCATTATCAAGGTCAATATATTCAGATTGTTTTGGCTTTGCTTTTTTTGCCGCCTCTAAATATCCCTCTTCTTTTGCTGTTTTCTTCACTTCTTTTTTAACTTCTAAGTCACAGTATAAATCAGGATTTATAGCTGCTATTAAATTGTGTATATTTACTGCCATTTTACCATCTTTTATAAAATATCTAATATTAAATCTTATATAAACATTACTTTATCAAAAATTAAACTCAATCTTTTTTGCTTCTGCTTTCAGGTTATCTGCCCTGTTTCTCAGGATTTTTGCAATTCTTCTTGCCTCATATTTTTCATTTGCCTCTCCTAAAGTCCAATTATAAATTCTTCCTAGTGTATTTTTAGTAATAAACTTCCCAAATCCATAAAACTCTTTGGCAATGCCTTTTATATACTGCCCTGTTGCTTTAGCTGTTTCAGATCTTGCGATTGAATTAGCCCCTTTAACAGCAGCCAAAGCACTAAGTGTCGCAATTCCTGCATTCAAGAAAGATTCTGTATCATTTGCATTTCCAGTGTTTGTAATGTTGCTAAAAAAATCAGAGCTTCTCTCAGCAGTATCTCTTAACAATCCTTCTAAAGAATCAGCCCCATGTGTTATTAAATTAGCAATATTGGCAATTCCAAAATAAGCCAAAGGCTGTATAGTCTTTCTTAGACCTTTATTTTGGGAAAATGCATGTTCTGTAGCCCTGTCAATAAAATATCCTATCAATAATCCAGCACTTGCTCCTGTTGCCTTTGCGGCATAATCATTAAGTTCATGCAGATTTGTCATATCGCCTCTGTAAAAGATATTAGCTAAAAATCTCTTAAAACAATTAAAATTATCAATCTCATCTAGTTTTCCTGAACTAGCAATGTAAACAGCAGCAGGCAATGTAGTATATGCTATTCTGGCGCCAATCCTCCCTGCACTATACAAATTATCTTCAATAGTTCTATTATTTTCTTTTTCATTCTTCTCAACTTTTTTTGTCATTATGCTTGCCATTTTCCAAATTAGTTATACTGGCTCTTTCTATTTCTTTCTGAATTGTTTCTGAAAGCCCCAGTCCATATCCTCCTTTCGAATTTTCCCTGTATATAACCCTCTCTGTTTCTCTTTCTTCCCCAAATATCATAACCATGTCTAGCCAAAAACTCATCAGCTTTAGCTATTAACTCTCTGCTTTCATTCATTTCCTCTTCGTTTCTTGTATCTTTCATTTTTATTTGTAATATTTTAATTACTCTTTAGTTACATAAATAGTATATAAATCTTTCGGTTTGTAATTATTATCTAGTAGTCTCAAAATCTTAATGTTATCCAAGAGAAGATTTATTAATAAAAGAAAACTTAATAACAAATGGGAAAAGTATTCATATTTTTCGGTATAATCTTTCTTATTTTAGGCATTACTATAGTCTTTAATTCATTCCAAGGACTTACTGGCTTTGCTGTTTATGAAGATGTTGATATAAAAACAGGCTTTTTAGTAGGAGCATGGTTTGTTCTTTTAGGACTTCTTTTAGCAGTATACAGGAAAAAAGAGAAATAGCAGATTAAACTTTTCACCACAAAGGTATTTAAATAAAACTATCTTAATATTTTTAATAAAAGAGGAAAATGAAAAATTACAAAGGACAGTTAGCCCTCTTAATTGTCATTAGTATAATAATTTTTCTAAAGTTAGTTATTGCAAATTATTATATAGTAGACATTTATTTCACAGTTCCCAGCACTATTTATACAACCAATGAAAAAATAGAGCTTAAAGGGTATGTTTATCAAGCCAATTATACAGATAACGGAACACTTGTTTCAGCTTCTTCTGCATTAGCAAATGCAGTTGTGAATCTGACAATAAGACACACAAATGGAACATATATTTCTAATTATACGCTTACTACAGACAGCACTGGAGCATTTTACTCAAATAGCAATTTTTATCCAAATGCCACAAATATAACAGCTCCAGCCGCAGCCGGAAATTATTATATAAGTGCTGCATACAAAGATTCAAATAGCACAAGATGGTTCTCTGAAGTTGAAATCATTATTGTTAATCAAACAATTGATATACTTAGAGTAAGTTCTGAAAAAGCGGTTTACAACCCTTCCGAGGTATTAAAGATTAACGTAGAAGCAATAAGACTTTTAGGTGACAGGCATATTTAGGTTAGTAATGTTTCAGTTAATGGCACTTTAAGAAACTCAACAAAAGAAATTCTATCAACTTTTAATTGCACTACTGGTGCCAATGGAAAGTGCACAGTCTCTACAACAGCCCCATCTACATATGGGGACTATATCTTGGAATTAAACAATTTTAAATCTTTTAGCTCATTCTCTGTTGTCCCTTTCGCTTTTACGCTATATATGAAAGATGAGTTAGGGCAGTCGCTAAAAAATGTCTATTCCTTAGGAGAGCAGGGAACTGTAGAGATTAGAATATCAAATGCAAGTTCAGACGATACATACACCTTTTCCGGTTATATTGCTGATTCTTCCGGCAATGTTGTAAAATCAATAAGCTCAACAGTTCTAAACAATAATAATTCGTTCGAAAACATATTTTTATTTACAGTAGATGCTATTACATATAGTTACGGCTCTTATACAGTAACAGTCACAATATCAAAAACAGGAGACGGAAGCATAACAACTACAACATCATTTGAAGTAAAAGACTGGACACTTTCAATAAATAAAAAATCAGCAAATTCAGGATTTCTGATATAGCAGTAAAGCTAAAATCAATAAATCTTATTACTCAAAAAATAAGTCTATTTATAAATTTAGCATGATAAGTTTTATATAATTGTTTTGTTATATTTTATAGTAATAATCAAGATAAAAATGTTAAAAGAAATGATAAAAAAGAGGGCTTTGCAATTAATAGCAGGCTTGTATATAATAGCAGGCATAGTTGGCATTATTAATTCTTTATCCTCAATTACAGGCCTTGTCATCTATGAAAATATATCCCCTAAACTAGGGTCTCTTTTAGGAATAATCTTTTTAGCATTGGGCATTTTGGTTCTTATAGCTGTGAGAGAAAAAGAAAGCATTTTGGAAACCAGACTAGCAGTTTACAATTCCAGAAAAGGAAGAACAAAAGATGAAAACTATATGATGACAGACCCAGAATTATATTTTGAAAATTCTGGCGCAATAAGTCTTGGAAGATTTAAAAGAGAGATAAATGCGCTTAGAGAAGGCCAAAGCGGAGAAGAACTAGTAAAACTAGTCAAAGATGAATATGAACCATTTCTTGAAAAGATAGCAGAATCAGAAGACAGAGAAAGATCCATGATAGCAATAGAATTCCTTAAGGTAATAGATCCAAAATATCAAACCATAATAACAGAACATCATCCTAGAGAAGAAGATTATTCCTTAACAAGAGAACAAAGAGAAGAAATAAAAAATGCGTTTAGATCTTATGATGGCAGAGTTACAACAGAACAAAAAGCAATTTTAAGAAAATATAATCTTATTTTTGATAATACAGGAGGAGGAGAAGCAAAAATAAGATATCCTGGAATTGGCTATACCGTAACTGTTTCAAAAACTCCTAGTGATTTGAGAGCCGGATTAAACCTAGTGGTAAATATAAAAGAACTAATAGAAAAAGGCAGAAAGCATGATTTAGAAAAAAAATCTAAGCAGAATCAGGGTAGAAAGGAGTAGTGGCTTCAGCATAATAGCCCCAATCAGCCAGTTCAGAAAGAACATTCTGCAAACTATTTCTGTCTTCTGATTTTGTAATATAGACAAATCTTTTAGGATCTTCGCCATAATATCTTGTTATCGCCTCAATTAAATCAGCATTATCAATTATTCTCTCTAATTCTATATCTTTCTTTAAACAATACCTCTCAACAGAGCCATATTTTTCATCCATCTTTAAGAAAAGTTTATTCATTCTCCTGCTTGAATGCAGTTCATCAACCTTTCTTAATGCAGTTGTATCAAGAAGGCCGCTATTTATATTATTAGGAATAATAAAATAAACCTGTCCGCTGTATCTATCCATATTCCTGTCTTCCATTAATTTAGATAATATTTTTATATTTAAACCTTCCTATTGTAATCACTTAATAGTTATATTAGCTCTTGCTTAATTTTAAATAAAACACCAGCTTTAATAAAAAATGACTATATTTAAAAAAAGAGGACCAGAAGTTATTGACCTAACAGAATTGCAGAAGAAAGGCACTCTTCAAAGATCACAAAAAATTGCAAAAATTAATACAAGAACACTTCAATCTTCAGATGTGGTGGACTTAACATCAGTTCTTCCAAGACAAATTTCTCACGAGACTTCATCAAGTCCACTAGGAGACTTTCTATCAAATCCTACAGAACAAACAATTAAAACCTCTCAGAGTATATCTTCAATAGCAGACACAAATGCTTTTAAAATAAAATTAGAAGATCTAGAGTTCAAATTAGATAATCTAATATCAAGACTGCAAAAGATTGAAGAAAAATTAGAAAAGTTCAAAGATTAATCTATTTCCTATAATAGTTTACAAAGATCATTTTTATTAACAGATCTTATTCTTTTATTTCTTTTTTTAGCACCAACTTGTTTCTTATTAATAACACTTCTTATTCTAAATCTATATCCACTATCAGTTAATAATTCGCGACCATTAGTTTTATCGCTTTGTTTCCATAAATTTATTGCTTCCTGATAAGAAATATATTCCTCTACGTTCTTCTTTTCCTCTATTTTTCCTTCATGTAAAAGATCAACACTTCTCCCTATTTGCCCTGATAACCTATTTCCTTTTGCCGCTTTATAGACTTGTCTAACAAATCCATCATATGCAGTCATATAATTTAAATCTCCAGAATTAAAAACCAGCTCATTCGTTGCAGTTTGTATTTCAATAAGATCTTGCTTATATTTATCAACGATTTCCTTCAATGATTCTAATCTCGCCATTTTCATATTAACTCTGAGTAGTTTTCTTATTTAAAGATTTATTCGTTTAATAACTATCTTCATATAATATAAATCAGATTATATACTAATATAGTTATATGGGATATTATAAAAATTATAGTAAAATAATCTATAAAGGGCTTGTAGTCTAGTGGCAAAACAACTCGTTCACGTCGAGTGGTCGGCAGTTCGATTCTGCCCAGGCCCATTATTAAATCAATTCAATAACCATTCTAAAACAGGAATTAACTTTATTATGCCTTCTTCAAGTTTTATTTCTCTTTTTTCATTCTTAGTTATCATTAGGCCTTTTTTCTTATTAAATTTTTTCATAAACTCTCTTACAGGCTTAAAATCTTCTGAGTTAATCTTTTCCTGATATTTTACTTCTATAGGAATGCTATTATAAATTATGTCTATTTCCCCGCCATTCTTCCAGAATGATAAAGCTTTAAGCTTATTTATTGCTAAAGTTTCGACCATTCTTCCAAAAAAATCTTCTTCAATTTTTGGTTTGTATAAATAAATCAGAGCA
>CAYIGH010000041.1:0-7485 GCA_964362915.1 Candidatus Woesearchaeota archaeon
AGCAATATCGAAATACGAAATTGTAAAGTCCATAACTTCAATCCTTACTTGGGCATTTTCTTTGACAGCACAAGTAATAGCCGCATTCTGAATACAACAACTACTGCAAACTTCGCTGGAATCTATCTCCTGAAAAGTCATAATAATACACTCAAAAAAATAAATTCTTCATTCAATCTTCTTTTTGGAGCAAAAACCTGGGGCATCCTTGTAACTGTTGCAAATAACAATCTCATTGAAGATAGCATCTTTACAACAAATGTAGTCGGAGTAGAAATCAGTGGTCTTAGAAATAAAGTGACGAACTCCATCTTCTTGAATGATTCTACAGGTATAGAATTTAGTACTGGCCTTCCAGGATTTGGAAATCCGCCAACAATGCATAATCTCGTAGATAACGCTGTTATGAATGGCTCACTTGGAGCATTTACAAGAGGAGTGACATTGGTTCGGGAACAAGATCATATGGATATAGCAAACAACACCATAAAAAATTCAAGAATTTTTGGATATAATCATGGGATATTTATCCAAGGTCAAGCAGATAACAACACCATTTATAACAACTTCTTAAATAATTCCATTAATGCACGAGATCAAGGAAAGAATTTCTGGAACATCTCTAAAACTCCTGGCATAAACATCATCGGTGGTCCCTTCCTAGGAGGCAATTATTGGAGTGATTATATGGGAGCTGATAACAATAATGATGGTTTAGGAGATACATTACTACCATACACATCAAATGGTAATATTGGAGGAGATTTCCTCCCCCTAACAAAAGAAGCAATAAAATTCCTTAGAAGTGATTCTAATGCCGATGGACGTGTTGATATATCTGACGCAGTGAATATTTTTAGTTATTTATTCATAGGTTCTGGAAATGTTACATGTAAAGACGCAGCAGATGCAAATGATGATGGACAAGTTGATATCTCAGATGGAGTGTACATCCTTAACTTCTTATTCTTAGGAGGTGGCGTAATAAAGCAGCCTTACCCTGATTTAGGAATAGATCCAACTACAGAATCTCCCGACCTTGGCTGTAACTTCTATCCTCAAGGCGGAGGTGGGGGTGGCGGCTCTCAGGAAACAGTCAAAGAAGCATTGAATGAAACAAAGAGTAATAAAACCATGGATAATCAAACCAAATCATTTGTAGTGAATTATCTAGAAGCAATTCCCAAAGGCAATCTCTCTATAACATCCTCCCCATCTTACACATATATCTATCTTGATGGATCATACAAAGGACTAACTCCTAAAACTATTACAAACCTCACAGCAGGAAATTATACCTTAAAATTAACAAAATATGGATATAAAGATTATAACACTATAGCTAACATCCAATCAGGAAAAGCAACAAAAGTGTCTCCAACATTACTTCAGCAGCTTTCAACAACGCCTTTCCCATCACCAAGCCCCTCGCCAAGTCCATCACCTTCATCGAGCGGATCACCTTATTACTAAAACGAGAATATATTTAAACTGCCTTCCCTTAAAAAAACGTGGAAATCCAACATAAAAAAGACGGTCGTGTAAACATTCTATTTGTCTTCTTATTACTTATTATAGTATCTTTTTCCATTTCAATAGCTTCTGCAAAGGTGGCTGTTGTCAAAATAGAGACACTACCCGGTACCGACGTTGAAATCGGATTCAATAAGGGAGAAACAAGAGACATTGACAACACTAAATTCGAAAAAAAATTCACGCCATTTCCCGAATGCGCCTTTATGGACGTGAATCCAGCAACTGTCGATTTGCCTTTTGCAGCAAACATAAAATCAAAAAGTTACAAAATTAAGGTGAGCCTTGATAAATGTGTTCCGCCTGATGCCCCCCCATTCGAACCTGAAGTGTTATACAACATAAGATATACTGAATATCCTCCCAGTTTTGGAATCTCGCCATCATTTCATATAACGTATGATAAAACAATGGGGGGATTCAAAGGCTGGTCGAAAGAAATAACACTGCCGCTCCCTCTTGCCGGAGGAGCTGCGGGAAAATACACCCTTGAATTTGATTTTAAAATCTACGTTGATAGGGCATTATTTAATCATCAACAGATGAAGCACACGGTCTATGTTACTGTTGATAAACCTGAAGGCAATATCCGATTGATTACAGGAGTTACACCCGCTGGTGCATTTTCATTTTCTTCACCATCTGTAAATAGTTTTCCCGATGGTCCAAAAGAAAGGTGGTTAGAGGTCGCGACTGACTGGGCTGTAGGAGCTGCAAAAGAGATACGTGCAATAGAAAAAATAAATGAGAAAGAATATACAAATCCATTTACATGGAAATATGGATATGATATTACATCTCATCCAGCTACAGGGGGGATGCAAATCGATTGGGAAAAAATGATTGATACAACTCCAGGCGACATATCTGATTGTAATGTTTTTTCCATGGTATTGGAAAACCTTGCTCATGTTATTGGACTCGCTACCCCTGCCTTGGCTCCTTATAATCCGGCAGTACCTGGACCAGTAGGCGTACCAAAATTCATAACTGACACAATTGTAGCATTGGATAATGTGGGTATTAATGCAGAGAATATTGATACGCATGCAAAAGATAGATGGGTGTTCCAATCTCATTGCACGGTTAAATACAGAAAAAAATTTTATGATCCTACATTCGGTAAGATAAGAAGCAGTCTTGAAGAAATTCCTTATGCTAAATATTCAAGTGTCTATTCAGTAACCTCAACAGGAACAGCTGTCTTGAATTTCAAGAAAAGTGATGGCTCGAATATGCGAGTTACAGTACTTCCAACAAAAAATAGCAGGGGCTGGGGAGAACATCGCTATAAAAATCCTCATCTAGAATTTCCTCTAGGAACAGGAGCAACAATAACAAAAATCATTAGTGAACACGGTGTTGATACCGATAATGATGGACTTTTCAATTACTTAAATGTAACCTTTGAAATTAATGTTAGTGGATCAAATAATTACTTAGTATTTCCTGTTCTAAATTTGAATGAGTCAACCATTATAGCAGTTGGTGATTTAGGACCAAGATCAAGTCCGAAATTTATACAGACTCACGATAATACAATAAACTTATCTTTAGGAACTTATAATCTGAGCAGCTTTTTCAACGGTCAAGAAATCAATCTCGCAAAGATTAATGGGAATTATTCAATTTTTTTCTTTGTAAATAAAAATGATAGCCAGACATTCATGGGAAGCTTTAATCTCTCGTCATATAATCATAGCCAATTTCAAGGACTCACACTTAAGGTTTTTAATATATCTGATTTCGGTTCTGATATAGATGGTGATGGAAAATTTGATTTTTTAACTGTAAAATCAGATCTCAATGTATTGCGAAACGCCCCATATAAGATAAGTGCTCGTCTACAAGGAGAAGGAGAATTAGATATCTTCGCAGAAAATAATTCTCAATTAACGAAGGGAAATGCAACCATTTCTCTGAAATTTGATGGTTTAAAAATAAGACAGTCAAGAAAAAATGGCCCTTACAATATTGAGATATTTATATCTGATGGAAATTATGAACAGAGTATTTTATATAATACTTCTTCGTATATATTTTCACAATTCAAACAATCTCCAGCAGAATTTATAGCAAACTTTTCAGATTATGGTTTTGATAAAGATAGCGACGGATTATTTGATTTCCTTGTTGCTCTGATTAGAGTTAATGTGACAGTTGCAGGCAATTATACCCTTATTGGTAGTTTAACGGATCCAAATAATACGGGAGTGGCATTTACAACCAACCAAAGTTATCTTCTAGCCGGGAGTAGAACAATCGTTCTACTCTTTAATGGCATGGATATTTTCGAAAGTGGCATCAACGGACCATATAATCTGACATCGTTGAGGATATTCGATTCAAACGAAAATCTATCAGACATTTTGGATACTGTGTTTGTCACTGCATCTTATAATTATACACAATTTGTTCCTGGAGGAAAAATAAAAGGTATAATTACAGATTCTGTAGGAACACCTGTTCCTAATGCCGTTATTACGGCTTCTGGGTCAACACTTAATGCTGATGCTTCCAACCTTTCAGGTCATTACTTCATTGATAAACTGGAAAGTGGGAGTTATAATATCACCGTGAGGAGGCCCCCTGGCTCTTCTCTAGGCTTCAACTCAACAGCAATAAATATCACTTTCAACGAGACAAAAATTCTTGATTTCACTCTAAGTGGTATCTTCCCACCTCCGGTTTTTTTCCGTAGAGGAGACTCCAACACTGATGGAAGCCTAGATATCTCAGACGCAATTAACACATTAGGATTCTTATTCACAGGAACCCCAAAAGAATTATCATGTCTTGATGCAGCAGACGCCAACGATGATTCAGATTTAGATCTCTCTGATGCAGTGTACACTCTAAATTTCCTCTTCTTAGGAGGCTCTGCTCCAAAATCACCTTACCCTAATATAGGTTTTGATCCAACAGCAGACAATCTCAATTGCACTTCTTATCCACTAGGAGCTGGCGGAGGTGGCGGCTCTCAGGAAACAGTCAAAGAAGCATTGAATGAAACAAAGAGTAATAAAACCATGGATAATCAAACCAAATCATTCATTATCAATTATCTCGAAGGAATTCCAAAAGGAAATCTCTTCATAACATCCTATCCATCTTATGCCTATACCTATTTAGATGGCTCATATAAAGGATTAACGCCAAGAACAATAACCAATCTCACAGCAGGAAACTATTCTCTTAGGTTAACAAAATCAGGATATCAAACCTATACTACAACCATAACCATAGAACCAGGAAAAATCACAAAGCACTCAGTTACTCTCTTTCAAACCATTTCCTCTTCACCTACACCTTCTCCTATCTCTTCTCCTTCACCCAGTCCTTCATCTATCTAATTCTTCACCACCCACACATGTTTGACATTGCAAAATTCTCTTATTCCTTCTTTTGAATAAATTCTCCCAATTCCTGATTGCTTGTATCCTCCCCATGGACAGCCGACTTTGGACATCCCATGTCTATTAATCCCCACGGTTCCTGCTTCAATTTTTCTGGCAACCTCTTCTCCTATAATTAAATCCCTAGTCCAAACACTAGCAGTTAATCCGTAATCAGAGTCATTAGCTAATTTTATAGCATCTTCTATATCGTAAAATTTCATAATTGGAGTTATTGGCCCAAATGTTTCTTCTTTCATAATTTTCATTCCATGATTTACATTTACCATAACCCCTGGAGCCATGAAATATCCTTTATCATAGATCCTTCTCCCGCCAATTAATAACTTCGCCCCCTTGCTTATAGCGTCATTTATATGGGAAAAAACTTTGTCCATCTGAAATTTAACAGAAAATGGGCCAATATCAGTTTCTTCATCCAGAGGATCTCCGACTTTCAATTTTTTAGTTTCCTCAACACATTTTTCAATAAATCTTTCATATAAAAGAGCATGACAATAAACTCTCTCAACCCCAAAGCATACTTGTCCTGTATACATTGTAGAACTTTTTACAATATCCCTTGCAGCCCCATCAACATATGCATCCTTCAAAATAATTGCGCAGTCTTTTCCCCCAAGTTCTAAAATAAATCTATGCAACTTTTCCGCACCTGTCTTAATAACATCTTTTCCTGCTTTAATGCTGCCTGTCAAAGCAACCATATTGATATCACTTTCAGCAAGTTTCCTTCCAACATCTTTTCCGCCGATCAAACTCTGAAAAGAACTCCAAGGCAAACCTAACTTCTTCAAATTGTCAAATAAATTATTAATGCATAATCCAGTAAAACTTGCGTATTCAGAAGGTTTCCAGATAACATTATTCCCACATAATAAAGGAGGGATTATCATTGCCAAAGAAACAAAAACAGGAGCATTCCAAGGAGAAATTATGCCAACACATCCGATTTGCTCAAAAACTGCAATGTTTCTCTCAATCTGGGAATCAAATAAAATCTCATCCTCAATAAATTCCGGAACAAAGTTGCAATAATCCAAAATCCTTTTTTTAGCAATTTCTACTTCATGCCTCCCAGCCTTCAATGGCTTTCCAATCTCCAAAGCCATAATTCTAGCAAGTTCCTCCTTCTTAAGATCAAGAAGCTCAGCTAATATTTTAATAATCTCTACTCTCTCAAATACACTTTTCTTGCCCCATTCTTTATTCTCTGTAGCATATTTAACCTTCTCAAGAATTTCAGAATCAGAACTTTCATCTAATTCGCCATAAACTTCTTCAGTTGCAGGGTTGATAGAAATAACATTTCCCATTAATTAAAATAATTAAATAGATATATAATGATTATTGAACTCTGTTTTATCCAGAAATAATGTTCTCTCAGTAAATAAGATAAGCTCTGCGGAAGAGCAGAGTCTTATGAAGAAACTGAATAAGTGTAAGATACGCTAGATAGTAAAAGAAATTGAAAGGAGGGAGATGGGAGTTTACACAATAGCTAAACAACAGAATATAATACCACATATCTCAACTATTTTGCAGGAAGTAATAAATCACCCAAATTGGGCCAATGGGAATTACCTTATTATTATATACCAAGAGACTGAATTATTCTACCATTTTATCTCTTGGTATATTTGAGAGAAAAAAAAGTTTGGTCAATTATTTTGTTCTCTCGCTATAATCAATGGAACAGGCAGCAGGGTTGCCGAGTCATATAAAGGGAATCAACAAACGCTCCTCTCTTAAACATTATATATGTAAAATAGGTATTAAAAATAAAAGAGCAGAATGATACACCGAAGGATTTATAAACTATAGCACCTATAGTTACTATAGATTAAAATGGACATAACAACAATCCAATTAAGTAAGGAAACAAAAGATAAGATATCTTCTTTTGGAATTAAGGGAGAAAGTTACGATGAAATTCTTAAAAAGATTTATTCTTTAGCTGTTAAAGAACAATTAAGAGAGTTTTTACTTTCTTCAGAAGATACTATTTCTATAGAAGAGGCTAGAAAAGAGTTGAATAAAAAATGGCCAAAGTCGAAATAATTCGTTCTTTGTTTGAAGAAATTAAAAAGAAATTCAAGGGAGGATCTCATGAAATTATTGATTTGATGGAGAGCCTAGAAAAAAGTCCACAGAAAGGAAAATTATTAGGGGCTGTTGGCGGAATTGTTATCAAGGAACTCAGATATAAGTCTTTTAGATTTTTTTTTGTTACAGATGGTTATAAACTAAAATTTTTTGATGAACAAAACTTGGCCGATATGTTGATAAAATTTGTAAGAATGTCTGATAAAAAACATCAACAACAGACAATTAATGAAATTAAAAAGATATTAATTAATATTGGTTCGAAGGGATTTAATAATTAAAATATGGCCTGCACAGGATCGAACTGCCGAGTACTTTGTGTAAACAAATATATCATAAAACTTCCTTTTTTAGTGAATAAATTTATTATCTTTAATCTAAGTATCTATATTTTTACTTAAATAAACTCAGTGTATTTACACTTCCCGCAATA
>CAYIGH010000042.1:0-7459 GCA_964362915.1 Candidatus Woesearchaeota archaeon
ATACGTCTACACCATAGAAAGATATATAAATGATGTAGACGTAAATATATTATGGTGTATACTGAAATAAAGGAGAAAAATGGCAGAAAGTATTATTATAGAGTACAATCCGTAAGAAAAGGAAATAAAATAATGAAAAAAAGAGTATACCTAGGAAGCGATTTAGTAAAAAAACAGTTATCTGAAAAAGAAGGAGAGGCGGATAAAGAATTAATGCTGCTCTCCACTCTATTAACTGAAAAAGAAATAAAAGAACTGGAAAAAATAAAAAAAGAATATGCTATACTCCCTAAGGAAAATTTAGAAAATAGATATGAATCATTTGTTTCTCTTTTTACCTACGATTCTACCAATATAGAAGGTAATACTTTCACCTTGCAGGAAACATCACAACTTTTATTCGAAAAAATAACTCCAAGAAAATCCTTAAGAGAAATAAACGAAGTTATTAATCATAGAGAAGCTTTCGATTATATCTTAACTTGGGATAAAGATATATCCAAAGAAATGATTCTTAAATTACACGAGTTAGTTGTTAAGAATACTCTAAAAGACGAGTTAAAAGCAGAAATTGGAAAATATAGAACTCTCCAGGTGTATATCCGTGGCACAAATTGGTTGCCTCCAAAACCAAAGGAAGTTCCAGAAGAAATGCAAGTTCTTCTCTCTTGGTATTCTAAAAATAAAGGAAAGTTGCATCCTTTGATTTTAGCTGCCTATTTTCATTCTGCTTTTGAGACTATTCATCCTTTCGTAGACGGAAATGGAAGGGTCGGAAGATTACTTATTAACTTTATTTTGCATAAATACGCTTTTCCGATGGTTAACATTCCCAATAAAAAGAAATACCTTTATTATAAAGCATTAGAATCTGCGCAATTAAAAGGAGATGTAAGAGCTCTAGTTAAATTTCTTTTCGATATGTTGAGAGAAGAAAATATAATATTTTAATATGGGTACATTAAAAGTATTATGCTTCTATGATGTAGACGTATTATTAAGTTCGTACTATTCGCCACACGAGCCCCTAATCCGCCCTCAATACCAAAATATAGTCAAAATAGAGGCTTGAGGGATTCCATTCTGGATTAACTAATCTAACAAATTTCATGTTAGTTCCTTTGCAATTAATTATTTTCTTATCTTTTCCATGAATGCTGTCTACATTGCCGCAAAAAATCCATCCATCTGGAAGATCATCATAGTTATGATCTTCGCCAATCAATATTTGAAGTGCAAGGTAATTATTCTCATAATTTATCGGAGTTATTGTAATCTGTATTGTGCCAGTGTGACTGGAAAGAGATCCATTATGTTGCTTAAATGCAAATTGCATATCAGCTTTTGGAGGCATTTCACATTCATCAATCAATCCATTTGCATTCCACCAATTATCAACATAACTTGATTCGAGATAAGGCGCATCTGCGCAATATTCCTTCTCTGTTCCATGTTTAAGCAATAGCCTATTAATTGGAACATCTTCACACAAACCTTGATTATTGCAGACATTAAAGGTTTCCTTGCTTGGTTGTATAATTTTATCTACTATTACATATCTGCATTCACCATTACTATCACAAACTTCATATTCATAATCAGTTTTCTTATTAAAATTTTCAAGATTAAAATTTCTGAGATTTTGATTCGTATTAAAATTTCGAATTAATGCAAAAAATGCGATTATAATAATTAAGGAGATCAAGATATGCCAGAATTTTAGTTTAACCATCTTTTTTTCAATTTTAAATTCTTCTAGAAGAATTTATCTGGCTTAATAAATTCTTTTATATTTTTACTAAAAGGATTTACTTATAAAAAATTAAAGTGGCTCCTATTTTGCACTCTTCTGCCATACGAGCCTTCAGCACCTTATCCATCTGAAGGAGTTGATTCAACTTCTGATGAATTGCCTGTTTGTTTTTTTGATTTAGCTTTAATGAATACTCTTAATCCAAATCAGAATCGTTTAAATTTTATTTTCTAAGAATTTCTTCTGCTATTGCAATTTCTGCTAATTTTCTTTTATAACTTTCCATTAAATTTTCATAACTCTTTTCTTTTATTTTTTCTAATTCTTTAATAGCAGATATATAAAATGCCTTCCAAATATTATAAATTTTCTCTTTTGGGAGGAGATTTTCTGTTTCCCAAAATGTGTCACTTTGTTCTGCTGCATATTTTTTCGTTGTTATGATTAGATTTCTTATATCATTTTCTAATTTATATAATGATACTTTATCTTTTTCCAAGTTTGCTTCAAGTTTAAATTTACTCAGTTTTTCTTCTGCTTCTGATGATATATTTTCTATTTTATTCTTCATACTTTTTATAATGTCTATCCCTATTTAAATTTTATTATTGTAATAACTTTTTAGTAGTTAATGTAAGGAGAAGGCTATACCAATAAATGTTTATAAACTTATGAACAGTATATTTCATATTGCGTTCATTTGAGCAGTTTCAATATGGCAAGAATAAAAAAGAGGTTTGGAGATGAAAATAAAAGCAGGATAAAGTATAAGACTAAATTGGGTTTTTTGATTTTTTTGTTGGTTTTATTCTCTCTTTTATTTATTGTTTTTTTAGTTATTTTTATTAAAGAATTTGTTATTAGAGAGGTTAGCTTAGCGCCCAATACTATTAATATCTTTAACTGTGGAATTTTGGCTCAGCCAGATACAGAATATTTATTGCAGAATGATGTAATTAATGAAAGCGATTGCTTTACTATTACTGCTGACAATATAATTTTAAATGGACAAGGAAGAAAGGCTACATATGATACTTTAGGGTCAAATAACAGGGACGCAGTTAAGATAACCAATGCTAACTTTAGTGTTGTAAAGAATTTGATTATAGAAGACGGCAATATAAATGGCCAAAGTGATAATGCTATATATGTTTTCAGCGGCAACGGGGTTGTTATTGAAAATAATGATATTAAGGCGTTTAATGCTAGTGCAATCAGATTAGAAAGATCCAACTTTAGCAGTGTAATTAATAATACGCTTAATCTTACTGCTAGTGGCATTCAATTAATAGACTCTAGTTTCGCTATTGTAAAAGAGAATAATATAGTAAATCTTGTGCCAAGTATAGATTCGAGCAAGAATACAAGGTCTATTTATCTTTCTGCTGGCTCTTATTACAATAAGGTATTTAATAATACAATTACTACTTACAATATTAACGGATTTGGAATACAAATACAGGGAAGTTCACATAATTTATTAGAGGATAATTTTGTAACTACTTTTAACGATTCAGCAGATGCATTTCGTATTATAGGAGGAACATCTTTGAATAATACTTTAAAGAGATTAAAACTAATTACTAACGGAGGAAATAGCGCCGGAGGTTTGCTTGTTAGTAATACTAACAATAGTTTTATTATGAGTGATAGTTCTATTAGTTCTTCTGGCTCTGGCTCTTATGATATAGAGATAGGGTCTTCTTCAAATGGCGGGATTTGGGAGCTTGTTAATGTCAGTCATTTTGATAAAAATTGGGCAGGAGGGGCTAATGGCTCGTTAAGTGTTTATTGGCATTTTGATAGTCGTGTTGTTGATAATCTTAATGCACCGCTTCAGAATGCTAATGTAAATGCTTTTGATGGTTTTAGCACAGAAGTTTTTAACTTTTTAACTAATGTTAATGGTTATATACCTAGACAAACTTTACTTGAATATACACAAATTAATGGGGCTTTGCCAATATTTTTTACACCATATTCAATTGAATATTTAAAATCA
The DNA here is from genome assembly GCA_964362915.1 of Candidatus Woesearchaeota archaeon. Lineage (GTDB taxonomy): Archaea > Nanobdellota > Nanobdellia > Pacearchaeales > GW2011-AR1 > JAUSIK01. Next base: position 3,756 of record CAYIGH010000042.1, read on the forward strand.
GGGCATGAATTTAGTTTAGAGTCTGTTAGTTTAGGTGCAAGCACATTTATTCAAAAGCAATTAAATGATATTACGGTGCCAGTTATAAATATAAACTTGCCGCAGGCGCAGACTTATTCCAGCAATGTAAGTTTAGGACTTAATTATACTGCACAGGATTCTGGAGGGGGACTAGCATCTTGCAAATATAATTTCAATAATGGAGCAAATATATCTTCTTCATGCAATCTTGATACAACTTTTAATATTTCAGTTGGAACGCATACATTATATGTTTTTGCGACTGATGTTTATGGGAATACAGCTGTTAACAATGTAACTTTTCAGGTTAATTTTGATTTGCCCTCTCTTGTTCTTGATTTTCCTTTGGCTAATTCTTATTTGAATTATAGAAATAATATTTATTTTAGATATACTCCTTATGATATTAATGGCATTAGTATTTGTTATTTATATAGCAATTTAAATGGATCATTTAGCATTAACCAGACAGATAATCTAATTGTGAATGGGGCGCAAAATAATTTTGAGCCGTTGAATTTATCTGAAGGAAATTATATATGGAATGTTTTATGCAGAGATAGTTTAGGGAATGAGAACTTTGCTTTGAGCAATTTTAGTTTTGGTGTCGATATAACAAATCCTGTCATTGTTAATATATCAAGCCCCTTAGCTTATCCTTCAAATATATTATGTTCCAGAACTGTTTCTTTAAACTATAATATTAATGAGGCGAATGTTGATTACTGTTTCTTTAGAGTTATTAATTCAACTAATGTCGTTATACAGGATACAAATATTTCATCTTGTACATCTAGTTCTTTTAGTATAAATTCTGGAAATGAAGAAAGGAATCTTAGTTTAACTTTAACTGCAGTTGATAAAGCAGGCAATATAGGCATTTCATCTAAAGTTTTTTATATTGATACTGATTATAGTTCCTGCATTGGCACAAATCAGACTAATGTGACTAATCAAAGCACTTCCCAAGTGCCAGTTACTAACGCAGGAAGCATAACTAATAATACTCCTGGAAATAACGATGCTCAACAGAACCAAGATGATTTAGAAGCAGGACTTGAGTTTCAGAAGATATTAGTTAATGAGGAAGCGAATTCTTTTTCTATTAATGAGGGAGAGACCGTTATATTAGAATTAGCTGGCAAGGAATATAATGCTTTATTTGAGCTAGGTGATGGAGCAATTGAATTAGAGATAGGAAGCGCAAAATATAAGGTTGGGGAAGGAAAAGTTATTGGAATTTCTCTTGGAGGGATGAAGGTTTATATTGGAGTTAAGGATATTACAGCAGATGACGCATCTGTAGCGATTGGATTGAATGAAAGCAAGATTAGGGAAAGACTAGGGATTACAGGTGGCAGGAGGACTGCTGCCTATGTTTTGTTAATTGTTGTTATGACTTTATTAATAGGAGGCGTTGTTGTTATACTTTATTATATTTTGAAAGCGAGCCAGGAAGAACAGGCGCTTCAAAATAGTTCTGGTCAGCAAGGTACACAGCAACGGACACAAGCTTAGGTTTATGAGGGATTAGCTGATTTTCCAGGACTTTTCTTTCGATGTTTCTTATCGTCCTGTAGCATTCGGCCATTCATAAGGATAGCCTTGGCAGTCTTGTAATTGGTCATACGTTAGATCGATCCCACCAAATGCAACTCCGCGATTTGGGTACGGGAGTCCTTGGCCTGCAAATAAATGCAGAAGAGTTTTAACAGCGTCGGAAATATCTACGGCGCCGTCGTCGTTAGCATCAGCCGAGTCTAGGCATTGCAATGGCTGCCCTTCTCTAAAGATTGAATTTAGCGTGTAAACCGCATCACTGATGTTTACTGTCTGATCCATATTGCTGTCGCCTCTTTTGAATACTTTTGGACTATCAGGAATAAGTTTATTCTCTAAACCAGCCCCTCTTCCTAAAAGATCTTTTCTAATTCTTTTAGCATTTCCTCCACCACCAGTGTTTGGGGTGTCAAACTCTTCAATAAACCTCTCGAAATAGACATTTGATTGTATAGGATATGTATCATTGCCTCGTGTGGAGTCCCATCCCTCAATACCTACATAGCCATCAAGTGGCTCTAATTGTTGGGGTTGTTGGGGTCCTAGGGCAGCGACTTTTTTATTATTAATAAAGAAATTCCATCCCTCTGTGATGCTTCTATTTTGATTGTCTATATAATCGCTTCCTGAATTATATCTTACTTCTAATTTGTTTGTGCCTCCCTTTACAATAGATTCATCTTGTGCATTTATGAATGTGACATTAGTATTAGGATTGATTTGATTTATACTAAATTGGCCTGGTCCGGTTTCATTTGGAGATGCTCTTATTACGAATTCGTAGTAATTATTTCCAATTGGGTCGCCTGCGAAAACAAGGCCATAGAAATCACCAGCGCCCCATTCATTTTTATTAAATGTTGTTATGATACATCCATTTTTTGCTGCGAAGTTAAAAGTGGAATTATTCCAATGGTATCTTAGCCAACCCGAATTTTCATTATAATCGTTAATTACTAATTGACCATTATTTACATTCCAGTGCTTTAATCTATCTTCTGCAAGATAATCATCAGGGTATCTTATATTTGATTTTGAGATTGTTGCTTCTGAATTAAATTCTTCTGTTTCAGTTGTTCTAGTTGCCTCTTGCGCATATAATGGAGAAGAGCTGGAACTTAAATATAAGCCAGCAGCCGCTATTGGGACATATAATGCTCTTTTAAATGAATGAAGTTTATCTGCCAATGTTTTTCTTGGATTTTTCATATATTCTTAAGGGATAGGAATTATATAAATTTTTCTGTTTATTGTATTTTTTAGGAGTGACAGTGTTTCTTTTTCGGGAAGTATTTATAGATGATTGTTATAGTGTTATAAATGGAAAGATTGCATCTGCACATAATTGGTTTGGAGAAGTAATTAAAGTTACTTTTATAAGTAACGAAAGTTATTTAAATAAGTAATATTTAGATAAGAGATGATTTCAAACGAGAAAATAAAACTTTTAGAGGTATGGAGAAAGAATCCTTTTAGAGAATTAAGCATAGCAGAGATTATGAAAGAAACAAAGAAAAAGACAAAAACATGGGTTTTCAATGCTTTAAGGTTATTAGCTGATAATAATATTTTAAACTCAACACGAAAAGCTAATCTTGATTTGTATAGTTTAAATCTTAAAAATCCTTTATCCTACCAGTTCTTGCAATATTTAGAAGCACAAAATAACTTAAATTTTTCACAACTAAAGGTTATTTCTGAGATAATTGAAAAAATACCAGTTAAGAACTGCTCGATTATCGTGTTTGGCAGCTATGCAGAAAATAAGCAAACAAAGAATTCAGATTTAGACATTTGTATTCTTATAGAGAATAAAGAAGTTGAAAAAAAGATTAAACCTTACGTCAATGAGATGAAATTAAATTATCCTATAAAGATTGACGAGCATTACATAACATTTGAAGACTTCGTAAAAATGTTTCTGCATGGAGAAGAAAACCTTTCAAAACAGATTTTTATAAAGCGCAAGCTATTTTATAACTCTGAGATATATTATCAATTATTGAAAGAGGCATATAAAAATGGATTCAGGCCATAAAGAGATATTGTATTTGAATAGGGCAAAGAATGAATTAGACTTGGCTAATGCGGTTTTCAAAATATCAACAGGAACAAAGTTTAAA
>CAYIGH010000043.1:0-7425 GCA_964362915.1 Candidatus Woesearchaeota archaeon
AGAAAAAGATTATTATTTCTTCTATTGAACATTCTTCTATTTTTGAGATTTGTGATATTTTGGCAAGAAATGGATATAATGTGACTGAAATTCCTGTTAATTCTGAAGGGATTTTAGATATAAAAAGTCTAGAAAAAGAAATTTATTATAATACTTTATTAGTTTCAATTATGCATGTAAATAACGAGATTGGTGTTATTCAGGATATTGAAAGAATTGGAGAGATTTGCAATAAGAAAGGGGTTTTATTCCATAGCGATTGTGCACAGAGTTTTGGAAAATTGAAGATAGATGTTAAAAAAATGAATGTTGATTTGCTGAGTGCAGGAGCACATAAAATTGGAGGGCCAAAAGGAATTGGATTTTTATATATTCGCGATAGTCTAAAGATAGAACCTTTAATTTATGGAGGAGGACAAGAAAGAAATCTTCGTGGCGGAACAGAAAATGTTCCTGGAATTGCAGGATTTGCTAAGGCTCTAGAAATTGTTAAAGGGATAGATACAAAAAAGATTGAAAAGAGCAGACATTATTTTATTTCCAAATTGGAAGAGTTAGGAGGAAGAGTTAATGGATCTAAAAAAGATAGAATTTATAATAATATTAATGTGTCTCTTTCTGGAATTGATGGGGAGAGCTTAGTTATATTTTTGTCCCTTAAGGGTATTTATGTTTCTGCTGGAAGCGCTTGTGACAGTAAAAAGCAAAAAGAGAGCAAAGTTCTGAAGGCAATTGGATTGAATGAACGTGAAAGAAAAGGGGCTGTTAGAATTAGTTTGAATGAGGATATTTCTAGGAAAGACATTGATTATGTTGTTGAGGAGATAAGAAAAAATGTTGGGAAATTGAGAGCATGAAAGTCTTAACTAAAAAAGAATTTTCAGAGAATTTGGAATTTTATTTTAGAGAGATGGAAAAAGGAAAGATATTTGTTTATCCAACAGATACTATCTATGGAATTGGATGCGACGCTATAGATAACGACGCTGTTGTTAAGCTCAGGGAAATAAAGAAAAGAGATGATAGGCCTTTTTCTGTAATTGCCCCTAATAAGGAATGGATATTAAAAAATTGTGTTGTTGATAAAAAATCTGAAAAATGGCTGGATAAATTGCCTGGAGCATATACTTTGATTTTGGGGTTGAAAAATTGGGCGGCTGTAAGTGATAATGTTAATTTTGAATTTGATAGTTTGGGTGTTAGAATTCCTAAACATTGGTTTGCTGAAGTTGTTGGAAAATATGGGAAGCCATTTGTTACAACTTCTGTAAATATTAGTGGAGATCCTTTTATTAAAAAAATTTATGATATTCCTAGTGAGATGAAAAATAATACTGATTATGCTATTGATGAGGGTGTTATTGATGGCGCTCCGAGCATGATTGTAAAATTAATTGATGGGGGAGAGGAGATTTTAAAAAGATAGGAAAAGTATATTAATCCTTTAAATTTCTGAATTTATGCGATTATTTTTCAGAAAAAAGAAGGCTCCTGAACTTATAGGATTGGATGACGAAAAGAAATGGATAAATTCTTCTCCATTGAGTTTAGATAGGCTTGGGGGAAAGGTAGTTTTATTAGATTTCTGGACATATTCGTGTGTGAATTGCATCAGAACATTGCCTGCTTTAAAAACTATCTGGGAAAAATATAAAGATAAGAGACTTGTTTTAATTGGCATTCACACGCCTGAATTTGAATTTGAAAAGGAAATGGGCAATGTTAAATATGCTGTTAAAAAGCATGGACTGAAATATCCTGTTGTTAATGATCCTGAAAGAAAAAATTGGCATAATTATGGGAATAAATATTGGCCAAGGGCTACTTTGATAAATACTGAAGGAGATGTTATTTTTGAGCATATTGGGGAGAGCAGTTATGATGAAATTGAAGAGAAGATTATTGAGGAGTTGATTATATTAAAAGAACTGCAAGAGGGAAAGACTAAGATAATTAATGAAGACAAGAGATTATATAATAAGAGCATATCAAAAGAAACCTATATAGGAAAAGCAAGAAATAAGGGGTTTAATTCAAGGGTTGTTTGCAAGCCAGGAGTTTGCAATGAATACATTGACATTGGGCGATATGAGAAAGATAAAATAAATTTACAAGGGCACTGGGAACTATATGATGAATACGCTGAATTTAAAGGAGATAAAGGATGGATCACGATAAAATTTTACGCTTCTGAACTTAACTTGGTTTTGTCAGGAATAGGCATGGCAGAAGTCCTGCTTGATGGGGAAGGATTGAGCAAGAAAAACTGCGGAAGAGATGTTAGTTTTATTGGAAAGAAAAGCTATGTAAAAGTTGATGGAGCAGATATGTATAATTTGATTAATAATAGAGACGATTATATTGAAGGCGTTTTGAAGATTATTCCTTTTGGAGGAATGAAGGTATATGCGTTTACTTTCGGATGAGGGCACATTGTAAAGTTAAAGAAGACTTTTGGGTTACAATCTCCTTATCCTGCTTCAAGCAGAACAAAAAGTAAGATAGTTCATAATATTGTTATAGCTGATGAGGTTCCTTCAGAATTTGTATCACGCGCCAATCTCCATTTTCCATTATGTTCTTTGCGCAATATTGTAAGAGTATAGCCATATTTTTTTATAGGTTTGCTACCAACTTTAGATATCTTCACCTCGAGATAGTTTCTAACATATGCCCAATCACCTAAAACTTTAATCTCCTTAATTTCACTTTTTCCATCAATTTTCATATCTTTTATTTCTTTAGATGCGGTTTCAAAAGCTTCTTTACCAAATGGTTCTTGACCTGGTACCATAAAGAATTGCTTGTTCGTCATCTTTATTATTCATTTTCCTTCTATAGGCGAGTTTTCTTAATCCCAGCCAGCTGATTTTTCAGGTATTTATATAATGCTTCTGTTTCTTCTAAAGTTATGCCCTCTCCATCTTCCTGATTATTTTTAATAGTCAAATATTTTTCATAAGCATTTGTTCCTTTAGATATGTCCTTTATTAATTTGATAAAATTATTTTTCATGTAATTCTCATTTTTTATCAGCTTGTTAATGATATATAAAGTTCTTATCCTTAAAACAAGGGTATAGGCAACAGAATTATGAAGATGCTTCATGTTTTTCTTTTTTGCAATGTCAATTATTTCTTTTACTATTTTTAATTTATTTTCTGTTGTATTAACATACCATCTTATATTTCTTTTTGTGACTTTTATTTTTATTGAATCTAAATAATCAAAATTCAGCAGGGGTTTTGCCTCTTTTATCATCTGCCCAACAGGAAGCAGATCCTGCTCTGATTTTTGCTTGAGCAATTCTTTTGATACTAATAATATATTATAAATTCCTTCTTTAATCATCTCCATATCAATATTACTTGTTATAACTAAGATGTCTATATCGCTATCTGGACTTTCCTCTTCCCGTGCGTAACTGCCTGTTAAATAAATCCCTATAACAGTTTGTAAATCGATATGTTCTCTAAGTATTTGAATAACATCTAATAAAATGATCTCAGGAGTTTTTTTTACAATTTCTGCTCTAATCTCCTTATTCAGCCATGATCTTGGGAGTATAACTGCTGAAGAATTTCCTGCCTTAATTGCCTTTTTTATTTGTACTTCCATTATTGCTCCAAATATTCCTCATCTTCTTTTATTTGCTTTAAAAACTTTTCATCAATTTCCTTTCTCCAATAATCTTTCGTGGTGTCTTTTCTTCCTTTTTCTTTCTGGATTTTTTTCTCATGCTCTTCAATTTGCTTTTTTACTGATTTAATTCTTTTCTTGCGCAATTTTCTCATTCGTTTTCTGTCGCTCATGTTCTTACATGTACTTACATATTTATAAATGTTTGTGTTGAAAAATCTATTTGCCAACCTCTAACTTTACAATGTAATGAGAGGGGAAGCTTTAAATATGTAAAATCTTTATATTTAATATGAAATTGAATATAATTCTTGGAGTTAGTTTCTTAGTTTTAAGTATGGTTATGACTGCCATTGTTATTGCGCAGGGAGATAGTGAAGTAAATGAGACTAAAAGAAATGATTTTAATGCAAGATTAGAGCATATTAGTTGTAGAATTGATTTGACTAAGAAACAAATTGATTTGCTTTCTGGTGTAAATAGCAGTATTGTTTCTTTAAAGGCGCCTTTGGATAGTGATTATACTAAATTGCAGGAATTTGCAAATGCCTTAAATCATAAAGAATTTGATAGATATTTTACAACTACATTTAAAGATAATTTAAAAAATGCTGTAATGGCGATTAAAGATACAAAAAAAGATTTTAGGACAAGTAATTTGACTGCAGGAGAAAAGAAAACGCTGAGAGACAACCATAAAACTGCTGTTTCTGAATTTGCAAATTGCGTGAATGAGGCAGACAAAGATTGGGCTGATGCTAGAGCAGGGCATTTAAATGCTTGGATAAATAAATGGAATAAGATAATAGAAAGAATGAAAGAGAAAGGGTATGATACAGCTGAAATGGAAAGTGTTGTTGCTGATGCCCAGTCTAAGTTACTGCCTGCTTTGGAAGAAATAAAGAATGCTAATACCAAAGAGGAAAGAAAGACTGCTATGCAGAATGCCAGAAATCTACATTTGCATTTATGGGCGAGATTTGAGATTGCCAGAATAAGAAGCTATCTGGCTTCTATTGAGAGTGACGCTATTGCTAAGGGTTATGAATCTGAAGTAAATATTATAAAGAATAAATTGACTGCTGCATCTAATTTGGCTGTCAGTGGAAAGAGGTATGGGCCTGGTGAATTTGAATCTGTATGGGAAACAATAAGAGATGCTGCTAAAATGCTGAAAGAATTAAATAGGAATTTAAAGAAATAAAATGGAAGAAATAATGATGAAAGGCAAAGAAAAAAATAACAATATTTGGATATGGGTAGTTTTAGCTATTATTATCTTATTGGTGCTATTCTTCAGTTTTAAAGGGGGGGAAAAAGCAGCAGGAGATAAAATTACGCCACCGCCTGGGGGGGATGATATCACTAATTTAGATGTTGGAGAAAATCCTGATGTTGGAGTGGATGATTTCAATTCGTTGCAAGTATCAGAAGAAGAGATAAGTTCTTAAAAAGATGCGAAAAACAATTAGAAAATCCAGGAGAAAGAGAAAGCTGCTTAAATTGCTAAAAGGCAAGGGCAAAAGAAGAAAAAAATGAGGAAATTGATTACATTAACTATTATTGGTTTTGTGTTGGTTAGTTTTTTAGTTGTTAATGTGTATGCTGACTCTAAAAACAGAGATTCTGTTAGAAAAAGTCCTGGAGATTCTTCAAATGAAGAAGATAATGAAGATATAAAGGAAAGAATAGACGATGGGGGGGAATTAAAAAGAAAAATAGAGAATAAAGAGGGGGAGATTAGAGAGAGAATTGAGAGTAAGGATGCTTTGTTAAAGATTAGAAAGGAGTTTAGAGAAAAGATAAAAGAAAGAGATGGTGAGATTGAGATTGAGGGCAGGATAAAGATAAAAATAAAGGAATTAGATAAAGAAGGAGAAAGAAAAGAAATTATTGCAGGCAGGATTAATGCAAAGACTGGATTAAATTTAACTGCTGAGGATATTGGAAATGGCACAAGATTAAGGGCAATTCTTTCTAATGGAAGATTTGCAGATGTAAAAATTATGCCTAATAAGGCGGCTGCTGTTGCTTTGGAAAGATTGAGGGCAAAGTGTGCAGAAAGAAATTGCACTATTGAATTAAAGGAAGTTGGAATTGGCAATAAAACTAGATTGGCTTATGTATTAGAGACTGATAAAGAGTCAAGAATTCTGTTTATATTTAAGAAGAAAATAAAAGTGAAAGCAGAAATTGATGCTGAGACTGGCGAGATTATCTTAATTAAAAAGCCTTGGTGGGCATTCTTGGCAAAAGAGAAGCATGAAAGAGAGGAATTTGAAGAAAATGATAACGAGAGGAATGAAACAGAAGGGAGAGAGAAAGTTACTTTATGCCATGTTCCTCCTGGAGATGAAGAAAATGCCCATACGATTACAGTTGGGGAGTCTGCTGTTAGAGCACATTTAGCGCATGGAGATTATCTTGGAGAATGTGAGAGGGCGGCGGGGAACGAGACAGAACCAGGAAATGAAACTACTCCTGGGAATCAGACAGCAAATAATACGCAAAATAGTTTTAGTGTTCAGATAGTAGAAGGAATTGGAGTTAGCAGCCAGGCCTAATAATTAATTTTATTCAGCTGCTTCCAAACTATCCTCATCCAAAGGAACATAGGCAACTGTATTGCCTTTTTTGTCTAGAATTTCTACATGATACTGGCCATTTGGAAGGATTATGTTTATTTTTCCTAACATGCCCTTTGTTATCTTGGGCTGGTTTTCTAGATCTTCAGATTCATTATGGTATTCTACATATTCTGGATTAGGATTAACTAAAATTTTTACTTTTTGATGTCTTTTAAATTTGGTTTGCATTATTTAACCTCCAGCGGGTTCTTAGGACTCTAGCAACCAAGATATTTCTATTTATATTAGTTTTGCTTAGAGAATAAAAAGGAAAGAAAAAGGAAAAATAAATTAAATTTTTATTTAGACGCATCTGCCGCTACTGCATGTTTTGTTAAGTCCGCAATATATAGAATTATTCTTTGCATTTGTTCCACTGCAATAGAATTCTGTCACGAATGTAGCTGTAAAACAGGAATCTGTATTGCTATAGAATACATTGCTCTTATATCCGCTTACTGTTCCAGTTACAGTTGTCACATTGCCGCCATCTGTATCGCTACATGAATCTGGTTGTGTGCAACCTTCGTTTGTGAGCCCATCGCAGTCATTATCAATGCTATCTGTACAAACTTCTGTTGAAGGAGTTCCTGGTGTACATGAAACCTGATCATTTACACAGGTAGATGTTCTTTGACAAGCTCCAACTCCGCACGTTGTAGAGCCCACGACACAACTGGCTTCAGTATTATCTGAAGAATTTGAACATCCTGAATCGCCTTTAACTGAGTCATCAAAGCACCGTTTTCCTAATGTTCTGCTGTAATCACAACGTCCATCACCGTCATTATCAACTCTATCACTGCATTGTGTTGTTGGAGACAAAGAAGGTGAATTCTGTAAATTCTTTGTTAGAACTATGCCTCCTATAACCAGAAAGACAATAATGACAACTATAGTTAGTAAGGTTTTATTAGACATCTTAGCACTTTTATTCATATCTTTCACCTCCTTTCAGTTCAATAATATTATAATCAATAAGAGAATTTTGAGATATATATATATCGTTTTAGAAATTCTTTCTTCTATTGGATTTTTTGCCTTTTATTGTAGTGTAGTTGTTCATTCAAAAATTTCTTGCAAATATCAATAAGGACAGGTTTTATTTTATCTTTAAACTCTTCAAATTTTTTATTATCATATTCCAATATTGTAAGTT
>CAYIGH010000044.1:0-6630 GCA_964362915.1 Candidatus Woesearchaeota archaeon
TCTGGAATTTTATAATCCGAACCAGCTTTTCTATACATTTCACAAAACTTTAAGCAATCTCTTGCTTTATCTAAATACTCTTTTGCTTTTTCTAATGATGGTTCTATAATAAGAAGACCCTTATGTTTCTTGCCTTTCTCTTCATCTTTCCTAGCAGACTTAAAACATTCTCTGATTTCTTTGCTCATTTTGAAATACCCTCAATGAATTTTATAAAGTTTTCTTGTCCGAATAAGACTATTCCCTTTTTAATAGCGTCAAGATAAGCTTTATTCTTGTTATTTAATTCTGCTTTGAACTCTTCTTTTGTTAAATCGATTGCGTGAATTTTCTTAATTTGCGTTTGTTGAACTTCTGTTATGATGCTATCTATAACTTTAAAGTCTTTTTTGGTTCTTACAACAACTAAAAGATCTATATCGTTGGCTTCCCTGGGCGAGTGTAATATACTGCCAAAGAGTATTGTAAAAAAAGTATGCCTTTCTAGTTTATTAAAGTTGTCTCTCCATCTTTCATATTTTAATGTTTCCTTTTCGATGAGAAGAGAAAGAGTTTTTATTGTTATTGAATTACTAAAATTAAGCGTTATGTTCAGGGCACTTTTTTTTGTATTTGCTACAGATTTAAGAGAAATTATCTTCTCTCTGGATAATTTAGCCAATGTTTTCCATATGCCTTGCCTAGATATACTTAAGGCCCTTGCTAAAGAAGTGGCTGTATGTTCCGATAACGGCTCCTTAGCCAATATCTTAATTATTTTCTCGCTTGTTTTTTCTTCTGTCTCCATTTTGTTTATAGCTGTAAACTATATGGTTGATAGTATTTATAAACCTTTTTGTTTATTAAGAATTATCTTATTTTACAAAGTAGATACGTTTTTTTACCAAAGTTTTAAACTAATAAATCTTTCTTTATTAGCTAGTGAACGAAAACATTATAAGTTAGCTATGTATCAATTTTATATGGAAAATAAAAAGCTAGGTATTTTATTGATTATTATTAGCTTAGTAGTTGGGGGGATGTTTGTTTATTATAATTCAACCCTAATTAAACAAAGTAAAGAAAGAGGATGCTTTCCGAATGAAGAATGCATAAAAATAGAAAGTACTCTAAATTTCAGCCATTTTGCCATAGGTATATTTTCTTTTATTTTGGCTTTAGGGTTTTATTTGATATTTTTCAATAAAACAGAGAAGGCAATTTTAAATAAACTAGAAGAGGACAAAAATAAAAATATAGAGGATAATAAATTTAATATTTTACTAAAGGCGCTTGATGAGCATGAAAAAAAAGTTATAAAGGCAGTTAGAGAACAGCCTGGGATTACTCAGAATACTTTACGATTAAGAACAGATATGTCTAAGGCGAAATTAAGTTATGTTTTGCAGGAACTTGAAAGAAGGGAAATAATAAAAAGAATTGAAAAAGGCAAGACATTAGAAGTTTATTTGAAGGTTTGATTTTGCCTTTATGAACGATAATAAGCTAAAATTTGAGTATTTTAGACGTTTTTGAGGGTTTTGTTCATGGGATATTTTTAAATAGTTTATTACATTGCTTTTTATATGCGACACGAATTGACTTTTTGGAAAAGAGTATTTAGCAATTGGGAATATACTTTTTTGGCTTTGGTGGTTGCATTTCTTTTTTATGCACTAAATGTATTTATTGCTAATTTTTCTTCATTGCTCGATTTTTCTTCTAATTTGGGATTTTTCGGAACAATTAAGTTCTTTCTTTCTTTGATTATTGGTTTTAAAGAAATTATTAAAGCTAGTTCTTATTATAGTCTGATTATAATCAGCTTGATGCTTGGAATGTTATTTAGTCTAATCTTTTATAGGGCCTTTACTTTAAATGGAAATGGAAATAAAAAATTTGGAGTTATGTCTGGTTTAGGTATTCTTTTAGGCAGCTTTGCACCTGGCTGTGCTGCCTGTGGTATAGGGCTTGCCTCAGTTTTAGGATTAAGCGGCGCATTTTTAGTATTTCTGCCATTAAAAGGATTGGAATTATCTCTCTTAGCAATCATTATTTTAGCAATAGCAATATTTAAAACCTCAAAAGATTCATGTAAAATTATGCTAAACAAGAAAGTGAAAGGGGGTAAGAGAAAATGAACGAGGAGAACATAGACAATGTAAAAGTGGAAAGTACCAGTGATATAATAACTATTAAAAAAGATACTCTTTGGAAGTATTCCACGTTTATTTTGGCTGCTGTCCTAATAGTCGGGGCATTTGTCTTTTTCATGAAAGATGATACTACTAGCCCTACAGGAAACGTTGTTAATAATCCTGGAGAGCAATTGCCCTCGCAGAATGCCAGAGTTGAAATAGATGCAGACGATGACGCTGTCTTGGGAGATAAAAATGCTCCTGTAGAAATAATTGAATTTAGCGATTATCAATGTCCTTTTTGTAGAAAGTTCTGGTCAGAGACTTTTTCTCAGATAAAAAAGGAATATATTGATACTGGAAAGGCCAAATTTGTATACAGAGACTTTCCTTTAGAGAGCATTCATCCTGCTGCTATGCCTGCAGCTATTGCTGCTGAATGTGTGAGAGAAAAAGGCGGAGATGAAGCTTATTTCAAGATTCACGATAAAATATTTACTGAAGGTAATATTTTAGATGGAGGAAGTCCTACTGCTCCTGTAACAAAGACAGCGCAGTTTGGCGTGCCTGAACTGAAAAAGTGGGCGAAGGATATTGGCTATGATATAGGAGGCTGCCTTGACAGCAATAAATACAAAGATGAGGTGCAGAATGATCTCTCTGATGGCAGTGCTGCTGGAGTTAGAGGAACGCCTGCATTTTTTGTAAATGGACAGCTGTTAAGCGGAGCACAACCATTTGGTGCATTCAAACAAGCAATTGATGCTGAATTGAATGCTTAAAGATTTTTATTTTTTATTTTTTAACTTTTATTAAAAAACTAAAAGAAATTAAGGGAAGGTAGAATGGCGGAAAAGACAAGATGTGAAATTTGCGGCGCGGAATTTAAGAATGAGGAAGGACTAGCCCAGCATAAAGCTGCTAAGCATCCTATCATAGAAAAGAAGCCGAGTATAAATTCAAGAAAAATAAGAAATTGGGCTGTTTTTATTGTTATAGTTGGTTTGGCTATATTTTTTATTGGCTGGCTGATTTTTTCAACGATAAATGGAATTAATTATTGCAAAATTGCCCCTGTAACTGAAATCAATATCGGCGGGCATACTAATTTGGCCTTGCATAATCATGCTGATTTAGAGATAATAATAGATGGCAAAGCACAAATTATTCCTACTAATATCGGAATTCTACCTGGAGTTATGAGGCCAATTCATACTCATGATAGTGGCGGGGAATTGCATATAGAAGGGCCTTGTAAAAGAGATTTTAAATTAGGTGAATTTTTTGCTATCTGGGGCAAGAAATTTAACTCTCAATGTATATTTGACAAGTGCGCTGATTCCGGAGATTTGAAGATGACTGTCAATGGATTTGATAATAAGGAATTTGAAAACTATATTATAAAAGATGGAGATGATATTGTTATTGAGTATAGTTCTAAAGCATAGATTAATTTTTTAATTAGAAATTTCTGTGTTTACTGCACTCTCTACATACTTTATTTCTATATTACTATTTTGCTTGAGCTGCCCATAAAATTGAGTATATCTTTCTTGTGCTTGCTGGTTTGTCAGAGTTGTTTTTATTTGATCTTGAACATCTTTTAATAATAGTGTCTTGGGCTGTGTTTTCTTAACTGTCCATATTATATGTGTTCCAAATTGTGTTTTTACTGTGCCTATTTTCCCTGTAGCCTGCTTGAATGATAAATCTTTAAATTCCTGAACAAGTGGGTCGTCTTTTGCAAAAGTATATTCTCCGCAATTTTCTATGCTTGCTTTATCTGCAGAATAATTCTTAACATATTCACAGAAATTAGCAGTTGTAATCTCTTTTAATAGTGAATTGGCTTTTTCTTCCTGCTCTTCCGGCGTCATTGTACTGTCTCCGATTAAAATATGCTTTACTGTTGCTTGCTCGCCAACCTTGAAATTATTCTTGTTTTCATTGTAAAATTCTTTGACTTCTTCATCTGTAACTGTTACTGTATTGAAAAGAGTCTTATTAAGAAATTCCTGGATTGCTAATTGTTTTGTATATTGTTCTATTAATTGCTCTTCAGTTATATTTTGCTCAGCAAGCTTCTGAGCAAATTGCTCTTCTGTTAAGCCACTTGAAGTTTTTGCTAAGGTTATATAATTCTCTGCTTTTTCAGGAGGCACAACAATTCCATCTTTTTTTGCTTCCTGATATAGCACTTCCACTTCTATAAGTTGATTTAAAATAGATTCCTTATTCGTTGTTAATTTGTATTGTGCTGGCAGAGAATCATATATCTTATTCAACTCATTTAATGTTATAACTTTACCATTTACTGTGGCAGCAGTCTCATTTTCTGTTTTTTCAGATTTGTTTAAAGTTAAAAAAACAAAGGTTACTATTGCTATCACTGCTATTATAATGAACGCGACATATTTTATATTCTTTTTTGGCAAAGGATTAGAAATTTCTTCTTTTGTTTCTGTTTTGGGCACTTCTGCTTGAGGGGTATTAACAACATCCATGTTCTCTTTGTTTATTTTTTTAACTGCCATAATAACTTTTAGTTATTATGATATTATATAAATGTTTGGTATGAACTGCATTGTAAAGTTAAAGGGCGCTATTCGGTAGCTTTTTAAGTTAGAATTTCTTAAAAAGTTTATGAAAAAGGAAGAAGAGTTAATTATTTAATTATTTGATTTTATTCTTAGAATTTTTCTTATTGCATTTCCAATAAAGTGCAAGTCTGTTGAAGTGTCTAAGATAATTTTTAATGAGATAAGAATAATCCCAACCAATATTAAAATTACTATTATTTTAAGATAAAATTCTTCTACTAAATTTCCAATAAGTAAAAATAAGGAGATTATTGCTCCAGTGAATAATGCTATTGCGATTTGTTCTTTAGGTTTGTTGTCCATTTTCTTTAATCTCTCTTTCTTCTTTAGTAATTCCATATAAGTCATAAACCATATTATTTATTTCTTCATCTACTTTTTCTATTTTATCTGAAATATCCAATACTTCTTTTTTATTCTTCTCAAAGAAATTTAAAAGTTCTGATTTTTTATCAATGTTTAATTTAATCTTTAGTTGCTTAACAAATTCATCAAAATCCAATTCGTAAAAACTATCTAATTTTCTGCTAATATCCTCAAGTTTATATTCATGTTTTATTAATTTCAAGAACTTATCTTTTTTCTCGTAAAATTGTTTATTCAATTCTAAAATTAAATCTACTTTTTCTATGAAAGGTTTTTGTTCAAATAAGGGAAGTTTTTTAATAGGCAATTTTCTTAAATCATCTGGATAAAAGCTTATTTTACTCCTGCTAATATTTCTAAGGAAAGTATAAGCCCATTTGGAGTTTAAAATTGCGAGGATATATTTCAAATTGAATTTGGATGACTCTGCTTCCAACTCTTCTCTGGATTTACCATTATTTTTCTTTATACTGCTTTCTATACTTTTGTTATTTATTCTCTTCAAATCAGTAAATCTCTTCAATATAGATATACTGTGATTAGAGACTATACCAGAATCATCAAAGGTTGATTCTGTTATCATACCACTCATTATTTTATCCCCTTCATAAAGTTCTGGAAATGTTTTTCTGCTTAATCTTTTCGGTATTCTCTTTGTTCCCCATTCTAGATATCTAATTTCTTTAATCAAGTATCTCTGTATATTTTTCGCTTCTATATATTTTTTAGGATGTTCTTCATCTCTTTTGTCTGAGATTAAATCATCTTTTCTAAATTCAGATTTATATTTTATCTCGTCTGAATTTAAAACCATTCCTTTGCTTATAAAACAAATATCTCCCAATAATTCAGAATCCTTATATGATTTTTTATTATCAAAATAATTTAATCTAAATCCGTCTTGTCCAGATTCTTTTAAATTTATTGCAGAAATCTTTTCAATCTTGGCAATATCTTTATGAACGATTTTATTTGTTTTTTTAGTTGGATTTGTGTTTTCTACAAATAGGATAACATTTTTAACTCCAACCCCCTCAAAAATCTCATCATTTGGATAGTAATCTATTTGGTTAACTTGCTTGTTTTTTGATAAATATTCTCTCATCTTTAAAGAATATTTAGCTGTGCAAAAAGCATCTGGGATAATCATACCAAAATCTCCTTTATTAGATAATAAAATCAACCCTCTTTCAATGAATGCAAGATACAAATCCCATTTTTCATAAAGAGCTTTATAATTTCCTTTTTGTATTACCCATTCTCTTTGTTTCTTATAATTCTCGTCATCAACATCGGCTCTCACATAAGGCGGATTTCCAATAACAACGTCAAAACCGCCATTATTCATAATTTCCTTAAACTGCTCATTCCAATCAAAAGCCAACTTTCCAGCAATTTCTCCGTCATCAATTAAACTGTTCCCTTGTTTTATATTATTAGATAAATCTGTTAATTTTTTATTTTTTCTCGCCATCTTCAAGAATAAAGAAAGTTTTGTTATTTCAACAGATTCTTCATTAATATCTACTCCATAAATATTATTTTCT
>CAYIGH010000045.1:0-6224 GCA_964362915.1 Candidatus Woesearchaeota archaeon
ATGCCATATTCAATTAAGGGGATGGATGTTTCTTTTTCTGGAATGCAGACTAAATTGCAGCAATTGTATGATAAAGGTTTTGAGGTTGAGGATCTGAGTTTTTCATTACAAGAAACGGCCTTTGCGATGTTAGTTGAGGCTGCTGAAAGAGCGATGGCTCATACTGGAAAGGAAGAACTTGTTTTAGGGGGAGGAGTTGCATGTAATAAGCGATTACAGGAAATGTGCAGAATAATGTGCTCTGAACGAGGAGCTAAATATTTTTGTCCTGCTAATGAATTTCTTGTTGATAATGGCGCAATGATTGCTTACACAGGAGAGATAATGTTTAATGCTGGAATTTTGGAAGATGCTGATAAGATAGATATTAAGCCGAGAGAAAGGACTGATGATGTGGTTGTGAGTTGGAGATGACGGTTAGAAAGTTTTTAATATTAGTTATACATTGTCTAATTATGACTGTAATAGATGTAAGAATAAAGAAATGGGGAAATTCTTTTGGAGTGGTTATACCTAGAGAAGTTATTGAAAATGAAAATATCAAGGAAGAGGAAAATGTTAGATTGATTGTCATAAAAAAAAGTTCTAAAGTTTTTAAAGAAACTTTTGGTATTGGAAAAGGAAAACTTAAGAAATCTGGACAGGAATTTAAAGATGAAGCAAGGAGAGAACTTTATTGAAGAAGACAACGAGAAAAAATCTTTATTTTTTGACACCTACGCGTTTGTTGAAATTATAAAGTGAAATCCTAATTGTTTGCCTTATGGTGATGTAGGAATTATTACAACCAAGTTGAATATTTTTGAATTATATCGCGGGTGTTTTAAGGATATACAGGTACTGAGACTCATTCTGGAGGCACAACATCTGGAACAACTGGAGACACATCAGGTGGACATACTGCTCCAAGTGGCGATAGTGGCGGTTATTCTGCACCTAGTGGAGGAGACTCTGGTGGAGGAGGTGGAGGAACAGGAATGTCAATTAGTGAATTGCAATCTGGTGGAAAAGGATTGTTGTTGAAGTGGTTGAGAGAGGCTTTCAAATAGTGAAACACTCTTTAAGAGAGTAGTTTTAATTCATGGCAAAAAGAGGGAAAAATAAATAATCATCTTGTTGAGAGAATGATTGTGAATTTTTATGAAAAACTGCATTATTACATGATTATTTTTTACTATTTATCAAGCTGAGGAAACACCTCAATCTCCTAGTGGCGAAGGTGTTGATGATGTGATTGGCGGGGATGATTTTGATTCATGGTAAAGAAGCAGACACTATGAGGAGAGAGCTAAAGAAATTGGTAAAATACCACAAATGCCATATGCCAAAGCAGACTTATTTATCGACGTCAAAACACAAATAATTCTAGACTTTAGTTTAATAACACATCGTGAACATGACGTTAAAGTTGCAGAAAGAATATTTAAAAGAAACACAATAAGAAATATTTTCGGTATTGGTGATGGAGCATATGATTCAGAACATTTGCATGAAATTGCGCGTGAGAATGGAATAACTTTCTATGCTCCCGTTAGGAAAAGAGATAAAAGAAGTTATAAAAATAAAAAACCAAAGGGATTTTATCGTCGGAAATGCATTAAACTCCCAGATTATTTTGGCACGAGATGGATGAACGAAACAGTTAATTCTGTATTAAAAAGAACACAAATTCATTCTCTAAAAAGTAGAAAATAATTTATGAAGAGAAGAGAGTTTGGATGGCATATTATTCTATATAATATTAAAAGAATAATAAAGATTTCTTCTAATGATAGTCAAACTTTTTTTATTTTGGTCTTTGTTATTTTATCTTTCCGGACAGAGCATTTTTTGAGAAAGATTTATAAAGCTTATTTTTGAGATATAGATAACTAAACCGATGAAGTTTATACGGAGGTCAGATGACAGACTTCTATGAGATTATTGAGAGAGTAAAGAAAACAGGAAAGCTTGATAAGGGAACTAATGAGGTAACAAAGGCAGCAGAGCTAGGCGTTGCTAAAGCGATTTTTTATGCGGTGGATGTTTCCCCTAAAGAAATTGTGGCGCATTTGCCTGTCTTATGCAAGGAGAAAGGAATTCCCTGCATAGAAGTTGATTCAAAGCAAAAACTAGGCGTTGCTGCAGGCATTCCTGTTGGAGCTGCTTCTATTGCAATTATTGACTCTGGAGCAGCAGATAAAGAAATTTCTCAATTAAAACATAAAAAATAAAATGGCGTCTGACTTGACAAAAAAGCTTGATGGAAATTCGCTAGATAGTATAGCTGAATCTTTAGGAATTGATTCTGATCATCAAAATTATGCGGAATTTGATAGATTAAGAAAAAATCCATGCTATAAAGTCATAGGTATTATGGGAATGGAATTTATATGGATACATAAAATATGTGGCGACCCATCCGAAGCTATTGAACTCGCTGAAAATAATAATTTAGATCTAAGAAGTCGACAGCATAATCCAAGAGTAATTTTTTGTGCATGTGATAAAGAAGGAAATTATACGGGAGGTCTAGAGTTTTTCACTAGATAATAAAATGGCAAAGAATCAGCAAAGAGTTAAGGATAAGACATCAGAGGGAAGTGGATCAATTAGAAGGATTAGCGATGAGGGAGCAGTTAATGCTTTGGTTGAGGAATTTGTTGGCAGAACTGGCGGGAGAGGGGAAGTGACACAAGTTAAAATTAGAGTTCTTGAAGGAAAGAACAGCGGTAAGACTATGAGAAGAAATGTCAAAGGCCCTGTTAGAGTTGGAGATTTGTTAACACTAAGGGAAACTGAGATAGAGGCGAGAAGAATTAAGGGAAATTATGGGAGGAGTATATGATGGCTGATAAATCTACTGGTTATTATGTTGTTAAGACTCTTGAGTTAAGTGGAGTAATAAAGGGACATTTGATTAAACCTGATAGACATGTAAGAGATTATAAAAGAAAAATGGAATCTCTTAGAGATTTATATTTGTTCGCCTCTGATGAGAAAAGAATATGCAGAGAATTTGTAGATTATGATAAAAGCATAGCTAGATTTAAATGGAGAAGCACATGAGCGAATTAATTTTAGATAAAGAACTTGAGAGGATTATTGAAGAAAGATTTAATGTTAAAGAAAATTTAGAAGATTTTAATGTAGTGCCTCATGAGATTTCTTATATGGAAAGTCCGGTGAATTCTAGATTATTTGAAAGAAAAGGAAAATTGAATGGACGAGATAATTACGTTTTTCTTTTTTTTGCAGAAAAAGCAAATTATTCCCCAGATAATGTTATGGAGCGTTTTATTTATGTATTTAGAATGAAGGGTTTAGATGTAGAAAAAAGATTCATAGATTATGAAAACCGAATTGCAGGTTTTTCATGGAGGAGATAAAATGGTTAAATGCAGTTTTTGTGGGAAGGAAGAATATGCTTTTAAAGGAGTTCATTTGCTTAAAAATGATGGAAGTATAGCTTATTTTTGCTCAAGTAAATGCAGATTCAATGCTTTGAAGTTGAAAAGAGATAAAAGAAAGATAAGATGGACTGAGGCTTTTAGAGAAAATAGAAGCAAGTCTAAAGGGAAAGAATTTTCTGCCAAGGAGAAAGTTATTGCTGAAGAGGCTGTTGTTAAGGAGAAGAAATAATAAAAAAGTATTCCTAATTTTTGAAAAAAAAGTTCTAAAAAATCTTAAAAATTTAGTTTTGTGTATATTTCTTCTTTTCCAGCAGCTATAACCCCGATTCTTTTTGCTGTATAATCAATAGCCTTTTTATCCATGTCTGTTACTTTTCCACCAATTGCATTAACTAAAACCTCTCCTGGAGAAACATCCCAACTATAAGTCCAGTTATTTATATAACAATCAAGGCTCCCCCTAGAAACTTGCGACATAGAATATTGGCCCCCATTTAGCATATAAACAGTTGACTTGGAAGGCATCTTTTCTAACATTTCCAATCCTTCTTTTCTTTTATCTTCATTAGATCTAGTTATTTGAGTAGAGATCTGAATTGGTTGATTTCCCCTTCTTTTGAGCCTTTTCTCTCTTTCTTTTTTCAAATCTAGATGCTTATCTTTAGTAATATTCCAAACATTCGCCTTGCTTTCATTTCCCCTCAAGGATGCTGAATAAATAATATTTTCTGAAATATTATAAATTGCCCCAATCCTAGGCCTATCACCAATAAAAAAGGCAACAGCTGAGGAAAATAAAGGCAGCTCTAATCTAAAAGCATTTGTTCCATCAAGCGGATCAAATAATATACAAATATTATTTTCATCGTATCTACTACAGAAATCTGAATATTTTTTACTAATCTTGTCATCAACAGAACTAAGCCTTTTTAACACATCCTCAATTGCTTTTTTTTCTGAATCAGAAATCTTGCCAGTTTCAAGTTTTTCAAATTCTTCTCCAAAATACTTATAATCAAAATTATAATCGCTAGATAAATTTCTTAGTTCATTTTCCAAGCTCTTAATTAAGGAAAAAGTAGCGTCATGGTCAGCCATCGTTGAGGGATTTGCACCTTCGGCCAAAGCTACAGCCTCTTCATAATACCTAATCGCAGAAATGCCTCCAGCCAAGACAGATTGCCTAGCTAGATTTTCAAGAATCTCCCATCCTTTTCCATTATCCCTACTTAATCTTTCCTCCAACACCAAGAAGCATAGAATATAGATTTAATAAGCTTAATCACAATCGAGAATATAGTTCAATATAGCGAACACATTTAATTGTCTTGATAAATTGCTTTATTTATACTCAAATTATGAGAAGCTAATATTTAGATAATCCTTAGAATTTCGCTGAAAATATCTTAATTTTTCTTTTTATCGTCGATAAAACTGTAGAAAGGTTTTTAAACTAAGTTTGGTTTTTTACTATCTAAGAAACTAAGATGACAGATAAGAAAGAATATTCTGCGGAGAAGATTACTGTACTGGAGGGTCTGGACGCAGTAAGGAAAAGACCAAGTATGTACATAGGAAGCACAAGCAAATCAGGATTGCATCACCTTGTTTATGAAGTTGTTGATAATTCAGTTGATGAGGCAATGGTAGGACATTGCAGCAAGATTACAGTAACTTTGAATAAAGACGGCAGTGTGACTGTTATTGATAATGGGAGAGGCATTCCTGTGGATATACATCCTATTTACAAGAGGCCTGCTTTGGAAATAGTTATTACTAAATTGCATGCGGGCGGGAAATTTGATAAAGGGAGCTATGCTGTTTCGGGAGGATTGCATGGTGTGGGTATTAGTGTAGTTGCCGCTTTATCAAAACATATGGAGGTTATTGTCAAGAGAGGCGGGAAAAAGTATAAGCAAGAGTATAAAATAGGGAAGCCATTATACGATGTTAAAGTTGTAGGCGAGGTTTCTAAAGAGGAGACTGGCACTGAAGTAATATTTTTACCTGATGATACTATATTTTCTACAACTAAATTTGATTTTTCTGTTTTGGAAACAAGATTTAGGGAGATTGCATTTTTGAATAAAGGTTTAAAAATTATTTTGAAAGATGAGGTTGGCGGCAAGGAAGAAACTTTTTTTTATGAGGGAGGGATTGTAGAATTTGTTAAATGGCTGAATCAGTCTAAAGAAGCCCTGCATAAGCCAATTTATTATATTAAAGAAGAAACAGGAATAGTAGTAGAATGTTCTGTTCAATATAATTCAGGATATCAAGAAAATGTTCTGGGTTTTGTAAATACTATTAATACTGTTGAAGGAGGAACGCATGTTATCGGTTTCAAGACCGCTTTAACAAGGGCTATTAATGATTATGCTAATAAAAATAATATGTTAAAAAACGGGGATGGCAATTTAACTGGAGACGATGTTAGAGAGGGTTTGACTGCAATTATTTCTACTAAAATACCAGAACCACAGTTTGAGGGGCAGACAAAGACTAAGTTGGGAAATAGCGAGGTTAAAGGGATTGTTGACAAAATTAGTATGGCTTCCCTTACTGAATTTTTTGAAGAGAATCCTACTATTGCTAGAAGGATTGTTGCAAAATCTTTAGAGTCGCAGAAAGCAAGAAATGCGGCTAAGAAAGCTAAAGAATTAGTAAGAAGAAAGAGTGCATTTGGCGGGGGCGGTTTGCCTGGAAAGCTCGCTGATTGCTCTGATAAGAAATCTGAAAATACAGAATTATTTATTGTGGAAGGAGATTCTGCCGGAGGTTGTTTTTCTGGAGATACTAAAGTAGAACTAACAGACGGAAGAAACTTGAGTT
>CAYIGH010000046.1:0-5574 GCA_964362915.1 Candidatus Woesearchaeota archaeon
TTAACTCTAAATAATTATTTTGAAGCGCCTGTATTAAATGAAGTTTCACAGAAAAGATTTGATTCAAAAGATATTGATGCAAAAACAGGTCTGCCTTCAAAATTAGGAGATTCAGGACAAAGAACTTTATACACAAGAAATTTTGATGGATACAATCCTAAAAATTCCGGCTTTTGCGGGCTTTACCTGGACAGGCTTCTCAATGCTTACTCCAACGACGACTATCTTGCTTTCTCGGATGCCGACGCTCGGGTAGTCGTCGTTAGCGGCGAAGCCGGAGCGCAAAATTTTTCAGCTAAAAATCCGTAATAAAACTAAAAATGAAAGGCGAACTTTATCAACTAAGGAAAGAACTTGAAAATAGAAAAATGCTAAAAATTAATCAAGGCCAATAATTGTTCCGGCAATTCTCTCAGGAATATGCCTTAATATAGTTTTCTTTTCAGATAAATATTCTCTAGCAAATTCACCTCTAATAACTCTATTATCATTGCCTAAATCATCTTCAACTAATTTAGAATCCTCTGAGAAATATTTGTTAACAACATCTTCAGAAGGTCTGCCTACATTGATAATAATCTTATCCATCTCCACTCCAGAATATTTCTCGATTTCTCTAATAAAATTACTGGCTTTAAAATCATAATTTCCTTGCTTTGTGAATAAATTACAAACATATATCTTTATAGCATTAGAATCATTTAATGCATCACGCATGCCCTCAACAATTAAATTAGGCAATATGCTCCCATATAAATCTCCAGAGCATATAACAACTTTATCCGCATTCCTTATTGCTTCTGCTGACTCTCTATAAATAAAGGCAGACGGCCCATAATAAAGTTTTTTGATTTTAGTATTTCTATCAGAAGGATAACTCACTTCTGTCTGTCCTTTTAGCACCTTGCCTTCAAGAGTTTCAGCCATTAAAATACTGTTATCTATTGTAACAGGCAAAACCTCTCCACTAATTCTTAGCAATCTTCCGGCTTCCTTAATG
This sequence comes from Candidatus Woesearchaeota archaeon, assembly GCA_964362915.1. Lineage (GTDB taxonomy): Archaea > Nanobdellota > Nanobdellia > Pacearchaeales > GW2011-AR1 > JAUSIK01. The sequence goes on from CAYIGH010000046.1 coordinate 1,001, forward strand.
CCTGCTGCAGAACCGCCATAAATATCAGTCAGGGCAGCGATAGTCAAATTTCCATAATTATGCCCATCTTTAAAACGATAATTAAACAATTTCCTTAATCTTCCCCCGCCATTCTCTGGAGCTAAAGCAACAATACATTGTCGTGCATCTCCTGGGGGCAAGATTCCATACTCATCTCTCAATCTGCCACTAGAGCCCCCGTCATCAGCCATATTAGCTATAGCAGTTATACTGCATTCGTAATTCTTCAACCCCTTTAATAATTGAAAATGTCCTGTTCCGCCTCCGATAGTCACTATTTTTTGCATCTCATAAATTAAAACAAATATTATTTAAACATTATGTAACTAAAATCGTCATGATTTTAAAAAATCTAAGAATTGAAATATTATCTATGGAAAATAAAGAAAAAGCAAAAGTTCTTAAAAGATTCTTTAAAACAGACAAAGGAGAATATGGAGAAGGCGACATATTCTTAGGATTAACAGTTCCAGAATCAAGAAAAATAGCAAAAAAATATTCCAGCCTCTCTCTGGAAGAAGTAAAAAGTCTATTAGAATCTAAGATTCATGAAGAAAGACTGATAGCTTTATTAATACTAGTAAATAATTACCAAAAGTCAAATGAAAATATAAAAAAGGAAATATATAACTTCTACTTAAAAAATACGGATAAAATTAATAACTGGGACTTAGTAGATTTAACAGCAGATAAAATAATAGGAGATTATTTATTAAATAACAAGAAAGATATTTTATATAAACTAGCAAAATCAGATAATTTATGGGAGAGGAGAGTCTCAATTATTTCAACTTTTCAATTCATAAAAAACAATGAATTTAAAGATGTATTAAATATAGCAGAAATATTGCTTAGAGATAAACACGATCTAATCCATAAAGCAGTTGGTTGGATGTTAAGAGAAATAGGAAAACGTAACTTAGAAGCTCTTGAGTCTTTTCTTAATAAACATTACAGATCAATGCCAAGAACAATGTTAAGATATGCAATTGAAAAATTCCAAGAAGATAAAAGGCAGGCTTATCTAAAAGGAGAAATATAAATCAGATTTTTGAAACAGCTTCCTCAATAATCCGGGATACAGGCTTTCCAGTTTTCTCACTTAAGTCTCTAAGCTTTTTTATAATACTTCTATTAAGTGTAATATCTATTCTTTTTCTTCCCCAAAGTTTTTCATGCGTTCTATCGTAATGTTCCAGACTATCAAAAATATCTTTATGCTTATTTATTATCCTCTTTATATTCCTATTATCGTATCGCATTTTTTAACCTTAACTCTATATTTCTTATCTCATTTACATTCTTAGATGCAATTGAGTGAATATGATGCATAAGTAATTGATCATTCGTTGTTTTATTATATTGCTCGGCAAATGCCAACGCAACAAAAACAGCAGTTCTTTTATTTCCATCATTAAAGATATGATCAACCAAAATAGCCCTCCACAAATATGCCAGTTTCTTGTATTCTCCTAATTTATTATTATCCTGCATATTCAGAGCAAAGTCTAAACTAACCTCATTTCTCAAGCTCCCCCCGAATCCTTTATTTATTCTAATAATATCTTCCTTACGTATTTTCATACACATAAATAATTGTTAGCAATATATAAATCTTTCTATAACTAACAAGTATTTATACACATAAAAAATAACAAGATAATTATTGCAATAATTTAAAAATAATTAAAGAGAAAGAAATACATGGAAATGCAGCAAAAACCAATCCAAGAATTATTAAAATTTTCAATAATAAACATAGATAAACCAACAGGGCCAACATCTTTTCAAATTTCAGATTTTGTCAGAAGGTCTCTAGACCTAAATAAAACTTCTCATTTCGGAACATTAGACCCGCAGGTGACAGGCGTCTTACCTGTAGCTCTTAACAGATCTTGTCGCCTAAACGAATATTTCATGCATAGAGATAAAGTCTATGTTGGCATAATGCGTCTACATAAAGACGTTTCTGATTCAGAACTAAAGAAAGCAATGAAGTCTCAAACAGGAGAAATAACACAGCTGCCTCCTCTAAGATCCAGCGTTAAAAGAGCAGAAAGAGTAAGGGAAGTAAAAAAATTTGAAATAATAGAAAGAGAAGGCAAGGATGTCTTATTTATTGCGGAAGTAGAAGCAGGAACTTATATTCGCCGCATTTGCGACGATATTGGCAAAGAAATTGGCGGCGCACATATGTTGGAGCTAAGAAGAACAAGAGCCTCTATATTTGGAGAAAAAGATTCAATCGACTTATATAAATTTGAACAAGCAGTTGAAGAATATAAAAAAGGCAATGAAAATCTATTAAGAAATATTTTAATTCCAGCAGAATCATGTATTTTGAAAGTAATGTCATCAGTTCAAGTAAAAAAATCTTCTATCAAACAGCTTTTGACAGGCAAACCTTTAATGAAAGTAGATATTCAAGAAGTCTTACCAGAAGAAGAAATATTCGCAATATTCAACAATAATCAATTTCTAGCAATAATGAAAAAATCAGATGAAAAAGATATTATAGCAAGGCCCGAATTCGTGTTTAACTAAGAATTTAAGAAGGGTATCTATCATCTATTTAATATAATCTAAAATATACTATTTGAATTTCTCTATTCTTCAATTATTCCACACAGCGCAACAAATCCCAAATATATAACCCCTTATAAGTTACAACAAAGGAAAGATTTATAAACCTCGCCAATATCAAATTATTACAGTAAAATCACAAAAAAATCACAATGGCAAAGGAATTTACAATCAGAAAGAAGATTGCAAAGCACGGAAAAAATTCAATTATAGTAATACCTAAACTATTGCAAGAAGAGTTAAGGCCAAAGACAATAGTTGAACTAAATATAAAAATATTGGAAGAAGCGCAATGAAAGAAAAATTAACATACGAAGACTTAGAATTGCCAAACTATCGAAACACAAGAAAGATTTTTGCAAATTTAGATGTCAGCGATGCTGTCAAAGCAGCTGTACTCTCCCCAGTAAATTTATTTATTGTTGGAAATCCTGGCACTGGAAAGACATTGTTAGCAAGTGATATACAAAAGAGTTATTTTAATGGCAACAAGCGTGAGGGAGGGCATGGTGTTTTTATCAGGGCTAATCCAGAAATGGATTTATATAATGAGATATTCTCAGAATTAGATATAGCACATGCACAGCGAAATCTTACTGAAAATATTGAGGCATTATTGTTCAGAGCTGATGAAATAAGCAGGGCTCCAACAAAAGCGCAAAACCAATTATTAGCATTAGGAGATGGGGACATGGATTTCAAGGGAAGGTCAATAAAACTCGGAAGAGATGGCTATTTATTATTAATTTGCACTGCTAATATAGGTAATGGAAGATTTACAGGAACATTTGATATTGATCCCGCATTATATGATAGATTGCATGTTATTCTGGATTTAGACCATTATGGCCCTGCAGATGAAGATCACTTTAAATTAGATGAACAAGAAGCAAATCCAAGAGTAAAAGATGCTCCTAAGAGAGACCTCACAGAAAAAATTATTCAAACATCAAAAGAGATTGGCGAGGCAACAAAAGAGCCGTGCCTTGAAGCAAGGGCAGTGATTGATTATATACGATTTGGTTTAGCCAACTGCATGCGCAACATTGATGAAGGAAAAACCTCTGTAAAAGGAAGAGAATGGCCTATGAGATGTCAAGACTGCCCTCATAACACAGCTAATAACGCGCTTTGTTCATTAATAAGAGCCCCATCAGGAAGAAGGGCAACTGATTCAGTAATGCGATATGCCTCTGCATTAGAATATCTAGCAAAATTAAAAGACCAAAATATAGAAATAGACCCTATTGACTTAATGTTCAAAAGTTTTGAACTTGTTGGAGCATACAAAGGGCTTTTGAATCAAAATCAACTCAAACAAAAATACCAGGAAAATGCTCCTTTGTTTATGGCAGAGGCAGTTGAAAAACTTAAGGCAGATTTTAAAGCTAATGAAGACTATATTTTAAGCTCTTTAGAAGAAGCACGAAATGGGAAGAAAATAATGCGCTTCTTTAAGGTAAATAAAGTATTAGGAAATTATGATGCCCTCACTTCAGAATCTCAGCATAAACATAAAGTTGTAGAGCCATATATAAATAAGAGAGAAATCGGTTTAGCATGGATGCCTGAACGAGTTAATTATGAAATAAATAAAGCAAAGAAAAAGGAGGAAAAATAATAAAATAAAAACTAACATGGAAAACTTAAACATCCTAGGCAATTCAGGAAGAAAAAGAAAATCAAACTATGACCCTAATCTAGCAGAGCGAATCAATAAAGAAACAGAAGCAGAAATAAGAAGAAAAGAGCTAGAAGAAAAACTAAAGGCAAAAAAACTCCCCAAAGAACAGCCAGCAATAATAATTCAATCTCCCACACCCTCGCAAGCCCCTGATTTCAAATCAGCATTCTTCCTAGGAGACGAATTCGGAAAGCAAATTAATGAAAAAGTTCAGGCAAAATACGGAATTTATGAAGCAATCTCCAAAATTCAATACGATGACAATGAAAAAATAATAAAGGGTTCA
>CAYIGH010000047.1:0-5447 GCA_964362915.1 Candidatus Woesearchaeota archaeon
TAGAGTTTTCAGTTTGTACAATAAATCTAAGCCCTAATTTTTACACATAGCCTTTCTCGTAAGCGACCTCGATATTCGCACGTATGATATTCTTTTGAGCATAATAAAGACTTTCAATTTTCGTGAGTTTTTCTGGATAAGTAATCGTTTGAATTACTTCATCTTCGCTTATTTTTCTTTTTTCCATCATTTCTTTTGCATGTTTTGGGAAGATTATTTTCATGATATTAAAAGTAAGCAGATGTTAAAAAAGGTATCTGAAAGAAAAGTTCGAAGTCTGGAGGGCTGAGAAAATCCGCAGGTAGCAATAATAAACCTTTTATATAAGAATAAAGATGATTTATTATGAAGATTCAAGTAAAATTAAAAGAAATAAGGGAAAATGTTTATATCGGAGAACTTTTTATGGGAGATCGTGTATTTATGTACTCATTAAATTATCCCTATAGTCAGGGTAATATTTCAGTTCCGAGGGAAGAATATTTTGAATTGAATTTGAAGGATGAAGATGGTAAAGAAGTTAAAATAACAAAAAGAGTTAAGTACCATCTTGTTGGAACAATAGGATTGATTACGAGCCAATTCCAAGATATGCCGCCAGAATCAAGAAGAGCACATCGAGAACTACCAAGCGAAGTACGCGGAGAATTCGAACCTTTGGAGTTTTTAGAAAAATTAGCCTCAACTCCAGAAGCTAAGAGAGAGTTAGAACAACTTAAGAAAGATTTGGAAGAGTTAGTTCAAGGCAGAGGCTGATTGAGTTGAACTAGATTTTATCATAACTTATAGGAAAAGAAATTAATTTCAGTATCTTTCTTTTCCTATCTATCAAGGGAAAAATTTCCGAAAGCTTATTTCCCCTGATATAATCAAGCTTTTAAGAAAATACTTCAGTCTTTTGCCATAGTTAGAAGATTTAGCATTTTAGCCCCTCTGGAAATTTCTTCTGCCAGCTCAATTATCTTGAATTTATCTGTTTTATAATCTTCTACTCTTTTCATTATTGCTTTCTTAAATTTTTCCAGTCTTTGTACGTTTTCCTTATTACTTTCTTTTAATGCAGACTCATATGCTTGTTCAAATTTTATTTGTAATTCATTATAGGCGTCTATTATTTGTTCGCTGTCTATTGCTGCCAGTTCTTTGGCTATTCTTTCAGCTTCTGTTGCCATTATCTCTGCAGATTTTTCCTCTTTCGTTTGTGGCTTTATTTCCAGTATTGCAGGATGCTCTATATTAAAAATAAACTCAAGGTCTCTGATTAATTTTTCAACTTTTTCTTTTTCCGGCTCTTCTTCTGCGTAGAGTAATTCCAGCATTTGCTGGCAGAGTGAAGCAACCTCATATCTTTTTTTCTCATTAAAGAAAGATACTAATTCTGAGTAATCCAGATTTTTCTTTATTTTGAAAGTTTCTTTTAAGAATTTCTTTGTAAGGATATTCAGAGCGTTTAATAATTCTTTAGAATGTTTTTCTGTTAATTTTAGACTTTCTATTTCTTCTCTTAGAGTTTCTTCTTTCTCTATATACTTCTCTTTTGTAATTACTTGCTTTTTTAGTCTTTTATTAACTATTATTAATATTGTTACTAAAAGTATTAAGGAGAATGCCAAGACTATTAGAAGAGTTAATTTTGGCGTTAAGAGATTTTGAATTGTTATCACCATTAATAATTTTAGTTATTTCTATATAAAAATCTTGGGTTTGTTACTTATTGCTGATAAACGGTGAATTTTTAAATATTAGAAGATATAGACTAGTGAGGTATTCCATGAATAAGAGGTTTTTTCACAACATTAGAAATGTTTTTATTTTGATTATTATTTTTTCTATTTTTTTTATCATAGGGAATTTGATTGTTTTTTATTATTTTGACTTTAAGAAGCCCATTAGTGGTGAAACTAACCAGGCAGACTTAGATTTTACTATAGAGGCAATTACAGTTGAGCCAACCCCTGCTCCTGGAGGGGCTGCTGTTAGTGCTAGCGGAGGCGGCGGAGGCGGCATAAGTGCTAAAGTGCCTTTTAAAAAAAAGACTCCAGAATTTAATGTTGATCAGACTTTGATAAAGGTTGCATCTAAGATTGGAGAGGTGTTCAAGAAATCAGTAACTATTAGTAATCCAAGCGACGAATTATTACATTTTAAATTATCTACTAGTCTGGAAGGAATTGTATATGTGTCTGAAATAGAATTTGATATACCTCCTAATAGCGACCAGACTATTTTTTTGACTTTTATAGCGAGCGAAGATTTGGAGCCAGATGTTTATACTGGGAAATTAATTATTAGCACGCAATATACAGAAAAAGAGATTCCTGTAATCTATGAGATTAGAACTAAGAGGTCGTTATTTGATGTTAGTTTGAATATTCCCGCGGAATATAAAACTATAATACCTGGAGATGATGTATTATTTCAAGTTACGCTACTTAATCTTGGCGATATAGGAAATGTTGATGTTGAACTTGAATATTCTATTAAAGATTTTGAAGGCAATGTTATAAAGACATTGAGCGATACTGTTGCGTTAGAGAAACAGATATCATTTTCCAAGTCAATTTCTTTACCGGAAAATACCCCTTTTGGCGATTATGTTGTAGCTGTTAGAGCAAAATTTGGCTTGACAGTTGGAACAGCATCAGATGTTTTTAGTGTTATAAGCAGAGACGAAAGGAATTTCCGTTATTATACTTTATTGGCTTTTATAATTTTGTTTATTATTTTAATCATTATTATTTATAAATTACAGAGCAGGAGGCTTAAGAAGGCAATTAAGGAACAGGAAAATAAATTAGCTGAGATTAGAAGAAAAGTCACCAAAGGCAAGATTGAGAAAAACGACATAGATAATGAAATAAATAAGCTAAAGAGGCAATATTCTCTTCTAGAAGAGGCATATAAAAAAGGATACATTAAAAAGCAATCTTTTGAAGATAGTAAGAATAAAATTAATTCGCTTATAGGGAGGTTAAAGAAACGTTTATAAATATCACAGTTTTTAAATATATATGAAAGAGAGGCCAATATTCTAGATTAGTAATGGTAAATGAGGACGTTGCTTATTATCTTAGGGAGGGCAGGAAAAGAGGATTTGGATTTGTCGTTTTGAAGAAAAAATTGCTTGAGGGAGGATATGGCAATAAAGACATTGATGAAGCTATAGAATTAATAAAAGAAAACGAAAAAACTGAGAAAATAAGACATAGGAAGAATGTTAGAAAGATTATAAGGAAAAACCCTAAAAAAAATAAACGCAAGGAACAAAGAATTGTTAAAAAAAGGAAGAAAAAGAAGAAAATTGTTAAAAACAGAAAAAGGAAGAAAAAGAGGAAAATGAAAAAACAAGCCAGCATTAAAAGATCTAAAATTATTAGGAATAAAACCACTTCTGCTCTTGAATCTGCCATTAGCGATTTAGATAATGAGATAAAAAGATTAGGGAGAGAAAAATCAAATTTAAAGCAGAATCTTGGGGAGGTTTCTTCTTCTATTAATGTAGATAGGCAAAAGGAGAGGGAATTACAGAATAAGATTGCAAAACTTATAGAGAAAGAGGCGAAACTTAATGAGGAGAAGAAGAATTTGGAAACAAAGATTGAGAAAGTTTCTGATAGACTTAGCAAGATTTCTAAAATAAAGTCTGAGATGTCTGATGTTTAATGTTGAAATTAATTAGTATCAAGCTTTCTAATAAAATTGTGAAACTAAATGTTAGGAAAATGAATTCTTTTAATAAATTTATTGGACTAATGTTCAGAACTAAGGATACAAAAAATCTGCTTTTTGAGTTTGAAAAAGATACAAGAATAGCAATTCATTCTTTTTTTGTGTTTTTTTCTTTTCTTATTATTTGGTTAGACAAAAAGAATAATATTATGGATTATAAAATAGTAAGGCCTTTTTGTTTTGGTATAAGACCACTAAGATCTTTTAGAAAGATTATTGAGATTCCTTTTAATGAAAAAAATAAAAAGATAATTTCTATTTTTGATAAGCTTTATTCTTCTCTGTCTTCTTGAAATATTTCTTCATATTTTTCTATTATTAAATTTTCATAGGTCCTTGGATATGTACTTTTAGCATATGCCTGAGCATCTTCTTTCCTATAAAATCCGTAACTTATTCCAAAATGTGAAGGATTGAGGAATTCTCTTGGATTTGGTTTTGTCATAACTTTTTTTAAGATAACATATGTGTTCGGATTATCATGTATTCTCGCCAGAATATTTTTATTTGTTAGATACCATATGTAATATCCTAAATATCTGTCTGCTCTGCTTCCTATTTGAAATCCAGGATTTGCCGTGAGTCTTTCTAATTCTAGGATTTTATCCCATGCTATGTTTATTTTATCTTCTGATCCATTGTATTTTGCTATTTCTGATAATCTTGGAATTGTTATTTTTTTCCCTTGCATGGAGAGTTTTTCTTTAGGCAGTTTAAATACTTTGCCTTTATTTGTTTTTGCGTCGTGAAAAGGAAAACTTTAAATATACTTTGTTATATGTTAGTGCATAATGAATTTTTTAAAAGGAGGTGTGCGATGGGAAAGGTAATTGTTAAGGGTGTCGTTAAAAGAAAACCCGGACATCTTTACTATGTTGACGGCAAGGGAAATGTCTGCGAGGCAAAGATGGCTCGTGGCGGGCGCAAGAAGAAGAGGCGATAATTCTCTTAAGATTTTTTAGTTTTTATTTTTTTATTATTGTTATTTTTTTATTTTTTATTGTTGATTCTGATGAATGTTGACTTATAAAATCGCCATTCATTAATTTTATTTTATATAGATTTTTAAATATAGTTTTTATTATTATTTTATGATAGTTGGAATTGAATGCACAGCTCACACCTTTGGTATTGGAGTTGTTAATGAAGGAAATGTATTGGCTAATGTAAGGGATATGTATAGAACTGATAAGGGAGGAATTGTTCCTAGCGAAAGTGCTAAGCATCATAGAGAGGTTGCTGAAAAAGTTTATAGAGAGGTATTGCAGAAAGCAGGAATTAATGAAGATGAAATTAAGGCAATTGCTGTTTCTAATGCCCCTGGATTAGCTCCTTGTTTATATGCTGGCATGGAGTTTGCTAAAAAGAAAGCTAAAGAATTAGGAGTAAAAATGATTGGGGTAAATCATTGTATCGCGCATTTGGAAATTGGGATGAGTGTTGGAGCTAGGGATCCTGTTTTACTTTATGCTTCAGGAGCCAACACACAGATTATTGCTTATGCTGCTGGAAAGTATAGAGTCTTTGGCGAGACCTTAGATGTAGGAATAGGAAATTTTATTGATAAATTTGCAAGACATATTGGAATTGGATTTCCTGGCGGGCCAGAAATAGAGAAAAAAGCTATTGGCGGAAAATATATTGAGATGCCTTATTCAATTAAGGGAATGGATGTTTCTTTTTCTGGAATGCAGACTAAATTGCAGCAATTATATAAT
>CAYIGH010000048.1:0-4966 GCA_964362915.1 Candidatus Woesearchaeota archaeon
AATGAGCAAAAAAAGGGCAGTGATAATATCGCTTATATTTATAATTGCAATTTTTCATTCTGCATCCCACATAGTGATTTCTGGAACAGGAATTGCAGGATTAGCAGAATCAGGTATATCTGGCCTCTCAATAGGAAAATTCTCTTTGGAAAAAGATATAAAACCAATATATAAAGAGATCTCACAAACCTCATTAGTAATACTTATGCTAGAATGGTTGTTATTATTAATGTTGTTCATCTCAGCTATTATAAGACATAGGCAGTCAATAAATGAAAATATAAAGCAGGGGTTTTCAATACAAAAATATAGAGCGAAAACAAAAACAGATTTGGATATTTTATATGAGGTCCTGAAAGAAAAAAAGCATTTGAGAATATCGACAATAAGTAAAATATTCAATGTAGATCAGGAAGTTGCGCTTAATTGGGCAAAAACACTCGAGGCAGCAGATCTAGCCAGGATTCATTATCCTCGTGTAGGCGAGCCTGAATTAACACTGAACGAATAAGAATATGACTAAAAAAAATAAGCATATGAAGAGAAAAAAGCATTTCCACTCAGTCATCCATAGATTGCCAAAAATAGAAAAAAAACAGAGTGAAAAACCAGAAAAAGATAAAGCAGGAATCATAGAAAAATATGAGATTAATGCAGATGGAGCAAAAGTAGAAATCGAGATAAAAAAAGAAAAAAAAGGCAAAATTTACAGTGTATCTATACCAAAGATTAATGTCGCTACCTCTGCTCTATTAGACAGCATAAGAAATGAACTAATATCTATCACAACCGTAAGTATGAAAGAATTAGTTGATCCTTCTGCATTCTCAGCAATAAAAGAGCGTTTTCTAAAAGAGGCAACAAAAATGATCAGGGAAAATCTGCCAAAAATAGAAAAAGAAGTAGAAGAATTTTTAGTCGGGCGTTTAATCCAGGATATGCTTGGACTCGGAGAAATTGAATTCTTAATAAATGATCCGAATCTGGAAGAAATTGTTATATCATCTGCAAAAGAGCCAATAAGAGTTTATAACAAAAAATATGGGTGGTTGGAAACAAATATGACAATAAACCAGGAAGAAACTATAATAAACTACGCCAACATAATAGCAAGAAGAATAGGAAAACAAATAACAGTCTTAAACCCCCTTCTAGACGCGCACTTAATAACAGGAGATAGAATAAACGCAGTGCTCTACCCAGTTAATACAAAAGGAAATACAATTACAATAAGAAAATTTGCTCGCGACCCTTATACAATAATAGATATGATAACCACGAAAACATGTGATATAGGAATAGCAGCTCTTCTCTGGCTGGCTATTGAATATGAAATGAACATCCTTATATCAGGAGGCACAGGTTCAGGAAAAACATCTTTCCTAAACGCTTGCATGCCATTCATACCTCCGAATCAAAGAATTATAAGCATAGAAGACACTAGAGAACTTATGCTCCCAGAATTTCTCTATTGGACTCCATTAGTAACAAGAACTCCGAATCCAGAGGGCAAGGGCGAAGTATCTATGCTGGACCTTTTAGTAAACTCATTAAGAATGCGCCCTGATAGAATAATATTAGGTGAAATGAGAAGACAGCAGGAAGCAATGGTTCTTTTTGAGGCAATGCATACAGGCCATAGTGTATATGCTACAGTTCACGCAGACACTGCATCTGAAACAATATCAAGATTAATAAATCCTCCATTAAATGTCCCGCCAAACTTACTTAAAGCAGTAAACCTTAATGTAGTAATGTTCAGAGATAGAAGAAAAGGAATAAGAAGAATATTGCAAATAGCTGAATTCGAAGCAGAAAAAGAAGAGGCAAGAGCGAATATATTATATAGATGGTCTGCTGAAGAGGATAAGACTATAAAGCATGGTGAGAGCTTGCGTTTTTTTGAAGATATGGCAAGAAATACAGGCATGTCTCAAAAAGAAATAAATATTGAATTAGAAGAAAAAAAGAAAATCCTCTCCTGGCTTATTAAGCATAATATAAGAGACCTAAAAAGCTTTGGTAAAGTAACGAATCTATATTATAAAAATAAAGAACTGCTTATTACTGCAATAAACAAAGAAGATAAGAATAGTATTTTTAATAATTAAAATGAAATTTCGCATACCCTATACAATTGCAACATTAGATGCTCTAAAAAGAAAATCTAAATTCTTTAATATATTAAAAAGCCAAAAAAAACCTGCAAAAGAACCAAATCTGCAGAGATATTTAAACAATGCAAATATTAAAATAAGCTATCAGGAGTATATGGCAATTTGCATTAGAAGTGCGGTTTTCGCCCTAATAATTATAGATATCCTTGCAACAACAGTTTTAATCCTCCTAAAGAATAAAAATGCTTTCCTTCTTGCAGCAGGCATATCCTTTCTATTTTCAGCATTTATTTTTTTCAGTCAGTTTAATTATCCAAAAATATATGAAGCAAAAAGAATCAGAGATATAGAAAAAAATCTTGTGTCTGCATTGCAGGATATGCTGGTGCAATTAAATTCAGGCATACCTATATTCAATATATTAGTAAATATATCTTCTTCAGAATATGGGGAACTTAGTGAAGAATTTAAAAAAGTAGTAAAAAAAATGAATGCTGGTTTCCCTCAGATGGAGGTTTTAGAAGAGCTGGGAGAACAAAATTCATCATCTTTTTTCAAAAGAACATTATGGCAGCTAAGTAACGGATTAAGAGCAGGTAGCGACATATCTATAGTTATTGCAGAGAGTATAAAAACCTTAGACGCAGAGCAGGTAATTCAAATCCAGAATTATGGAAACAAATTAAATCCCCTCATTATGTTTTATATGCTGACTTCAGTTATTCTGCCGGCATTGTCAATAGCATTCCTTACAATAATCTCCTCTATGATAGGCCTAAAAAGTATTACAAGTATCCTTCTATTCATAGGAGTATTTGTGATAGTAATAACAATGCAAATAATGTTTCTTGGGATGATAAAATCAATCAGACCAAGTCTAATATAAAATGAACGAAAAGAAAACTACAATAATAAAAATAGAATCAAGAAAAGATATACAGAGAAGAGAAGAGAAGAAGGCGAGACAAAAAAGAGATTTCATAATCAGCATAGCATTATCATTAGTAATATCCGTACTAACTTTCATTCTTACAAAGAAAATTATATCTGCCTTATTGGCATTAACTTTTAGCTTCATACTTTCAGAAATTTACTTCTTTATAAGAGAAATGATAAAAAAATCAGCAAAAATAAAAAAAATGGAAGAGGTCTTCCCTGACTTTATAGAACTCATGGCTTCAAATTTACGTGCAGGAATGACTATAGACAGGGCTCTCCTTTTTAGTTCAAGAAAAGAATTTGCTCCGCTTGACGAAGAAATACTGAGTCTGGGAAAAGACATTATTACAGGCAAAGAAATAAATGCAGCGCTTATTGCTATGGCAAACAGAATAAAATCAAATAAAATATTGAAAACAATCACTGTAATAAATTCAGGAATAAGGTCTGGAGGGAATTTAGCCATAATCTTGGAAGAAACAGCAGTAAATATGCGCCAAAGAGAATTCATAGAAAAGAGGGCAGCATCAAATGTATTAATGTATCTAATCTTTATCTTCTTTGCTGTGGCAGTTGGAGCCCCTGCTCTCTTTGCCCTTTCTTCAATCCTCGTGCAGATATTATCAACCATCTTGGGCAATATACCTGAAATAGAAACAACTGCTGCCAACCTGCCTATAAGATTAACTTCAATAAATATATCAGTCAATTTCATAAATTACTTTTCAGTAATCTTCTTAACAGCAATAGATATTATGGCTTCCCTTTTGCTGGGTTTGGTCAATAAAGGAGAGGAAAAAGCAGGGATAAAATATCTTCCAGTCCTTGTATTGTTAAGTATATCCACTTTTCTAATTACAAGAGCGCTCCTTGCGAGTAATTTCTCAGACCTAATAGGATAAGTTAGCAAAGACAATTATTTTAATTCAAAACCTGTAATGTCTTCTTCTTTCAAATCAGAATCCAAAAATATTTTCTTTACTCTCCAAGGTTTTCCTTGTATTGTTTCAAAAACAGGATTATTCTTATAAACGAATCTAAAAGATTTTTCAAGAACTTTTCCTTGCCCAATAACATCATCTCCATAAATTGGATAAAGTTTCCCGTTTGGAATAGAGATTAAGAATATTGCTTTTATTTTAAAGTTACCATTTTCTTCTGTATAAATAATGTTAATCGCATAAGTCAAACAGACTTTTTGGATCTCTTTTCCATAATTATAATAAAATGGTAGATTCGTGTTGAAGTTTCTATTTTTTGAACTATAACTTGTTTGATTTTCACTTATTGGAATTTTGCCTTTGTAATCTGATGAATTATCCAATTTTGCAGTTTTTATATCAATATGTTCAACGCAAGTTTCTTCGAGTTAAAATTGGGGGCACACCTTGGTTTTCCCTTCGGGAAAACAGATAGCTTAGCACTTTCGTGCTCAGAAATTTAATATTATAATTTGCGTTACATACTAAATCTTGAAACAATGTCTTTAACAGATCCTTCAACGACGTTGTATCCTCTTTGCTTTGCTTCCTGAATAATAGAACTTGAATCAGTATTAATAAATGCTCTCTCTTTTGGTAATTTTTCTATAATCTCTAAACAAAAACCTCTTAAACCATCTAAAAAGTATACATCGGCTGATTCTTGACTTGGATCGCCATATCCATTCTGAAAGTTGTCTGTATTAAATCCGTTTATTTTAAATCTCTTATCTCCATAATCCCATCTTAATGAAGATGGACCGAAATTTCCTCTACGCTCATGCCTAACATAGACATCATGATTTTTAGTCAAACCAGCATATCTACTAATCAAATCATTTTCACTATCCTCATATATAACTATTTTTGCCATGGGCTATGTGTAAATTCTAATCCATAAACTTCGGGTTTATTTTCCATTCATGTTTG
>CAYIGH010000049.1:0-4640 GCA_964362915.1 Candidatus Woesearchaeota archaeon
CTATTTGCATATTTTCTATACATTTCTGGATTTGTTTGTAATTTTTCATAAGTCTCTTGCATTTCTTTTAATGAATTTCCATCCAATAGAGAATCTTTTAATTTTTCAATATAATCATCTAAAAACCTAATTCCACCTTCAAGTAATTTTATTTTGGTTAATATCTCTCCTCCTTTCCATTTTTCTCTTTGCACAAATCCCTGTTTTTCTAAACCACATAAAGCTTTGGATACATTAGAAAGTCCTTTATCGCTATAATGAATTAAATTAGCGACTTCTTTATAGGTTAATCTCTTATGTCTTTTCATGATTTTTGCTACTTCTTTAGTTAGAGATCTCATTCCAAAAACCGGCTGAGCTTCTTCAGGGTCTTTGTTACCGATCCATATATATGGTGCATATTCTCCTCCTTCTACATCGCCAACAGAATCAAAATAGACAAACCCTATATTTTTAAGATCTCTAATATGTCCAAGAATATTACTTCCATATAAACCAATAAGTTTTGCTAGATTAGATTCGTTCGAATCATCCTTTCTTAATTCTTCTAAAATTTTTGTTTTAGAAAGAGGGGCCCGAGTATCTGTTATAGAATTTATAGCACCTAATACAGAGAACATACTTTGTGCATTATTAAATACATAATCAAGTGTAAATGCAGATATAGGCAATCCGTATTTTTCTCCAAACTCGGTTAAATAATATTCATGTTGAACTTTCTCTCCTATTCCTGTAATAATTGTTTCGTTAACTATTAGACCTGTTGGAAGAAAAGAATTATTAAAGTAACCTTCAAATGTCGGGGATCGAGGCAAATGTATCTCTTTTCCGAGTGTGTCTCTTATATTTTTTCTTATATCTGATCGATACATTGGTTGTCTTGTTAAATGTAGGAATGTTACATTTTTAATTTCAGTATTAACTACATTAAATATAGAATTAAGTCTATCTTCTAGGCCAACCGGAAAAGCAGGCGCATTTTTTGCAATTACTTTTCTTTCCATTAAAAATGTTAAATGCTATTATTTTATAAAGCTTTCTATTTTGTAACTATTAAATAATAACACCATAAAATTCTTGGGGGTTCGGGACTTAAAATCTTCTAGATTTTGCCACGTTGCACTCTCATTTCATTCGGGAGACATAACAGGGCTTAAAGAGTTCGGCTCTTGCAGAGCCTCTCCCAAATTTCTTGCGTGTTTTTATAGTTTCAGTTTGGCAAGAAACTTTCCTTAAGCCCGACGATCTATATTATACTCGTACAATTACTCCTTACCTTATCACAGGGTCAGCGTTAATTGGAGCCATCATACAAATAAAAGATAAAAAGACTAGATTAGAACAAAAGGTTCTCTAGATAATTTCTACAATCTCCAAATCCACTCACTACAAAATTCACAGTTCTTATCCAGGGAACAAGGTTTAAATCCTTTTTCATAAGCATTCAAAATATCGTGTGAGGTTTTAATTAATTCTTGTTCTACTTCATAAATATTAAATCCGTTCATTCTAAAAGAATTAATCGGAATAGCATTGCCTTTATCATCAACTTCAAATTCTAAAGGCATTTCATGTCTTAACATATCCAATGTAATTCTTTTAACCTTTCCCAAAGAAGAAGCAGCTAATGCATAGTATCCTAATTGCCAATTCCTTGCCAATGGTGTTATCGAGCTCTTTCCAGTTTTGTAATCAATAATCTCTAATCCATCTGAATTAAAATCAATCCTGTCGGCGAATCCAACAAATTTAACTCCCCCAAGCTGAACATTCAACTTTTGTTCAGTTTTAGAATTAATATTATATTTCTTTTTATTCCTCTCAAAAAATACTTTAATTAAAAGTAATGCTTCGTTTAAATCTATATCTTCCCATTCTTTCTCAAGATTCATTTCTTTAGCAATATTTTCAAAATTATTCAGATCATTTAAATTGGCTCTTACCCCTCTCTCTAAAACAAGATGGACAAAACTACCCAGCATAATAGCTTCCCAAGAGACTGTTTTCTGCTCAGGCATATTGTAAATATATTTATATTCATATTTCTTCTGGCATTCTCTAAAAAGCAATAAGGAGGAAGGGGACAAAACAAGATTATCAGCAGAAACCTTAGTTTTATTTCTCCATTCTGGATTTTTCAATGCTTCTATAATAGAGCTGTCAATTTCTGTTCCCCTAAAAATCGAGAAGAAATTCTCTCCGCTCTTTATTTCAATTTCTGGCTCTTGGTATTTTTGCTCTAAATCTTGGAAAAATGAAAAATCGTTATTCTCTTTATATCTGACCTCATCTAGAAATTGAGACGGGTAATATCTCTTATTCCCATATTCTTGGGAATAGGTTAAGACCAATCTTTCCCTTGTTCTAGTGAATGCGACATAACATAATCTTCTTTCCTCAAAGACCTGATTTTTTTTCTCATATTCATATAAGTAATAATCCAAGTCCGCCTCAGAAACAGCCTCTTCATTTATCCTCTTAAACTCCGGAGATAATTCAAGAGGAATTAAACTGTTATTAGCAAATCTTTCAATAGGAAATCGCTTTTGAGCAAGATTCGTTATGATAACTGTTTTATACTCAAGTCCTTTTGTTGCATGAAGTGTCATTAATCTAATGCCTTCTTCTTCCGAGTCAGCAGCTTCTATCTCTATACCTAAACTATTCAGAATATCAAGATAATAAATAAAACCACTTAAATCCTCTCCGTGCAAACTACTATGATCTTTAGCCAAATCATAAAATTTATTTAGATTCAAAATAATTGCTCTTTCCCCCCTAGTTTTTCGGTCTTTTATTAGTCCTCCAATATTATAAACTTCTTTAATTAAATAAGAAACATCCTTATTTAACACTTCCAACATCATTTTAATTCTTTTAATTAGTATCTTAGCTGCCATTTTTCCTGCATCAGATAAATCAAGCTCAGCTAAAGAAGAAAGCATAATAGCACTTAAATTTTCAGAATCAGAGTTATCTTTAATGAACTTCCCGATTTTTATCAAATCATTTTCCATGAAATCTAGTTGATAAATTAAATCCCACCATGCCTGTTGCCCTCCTTTTTCTTTTTCTTTTAATTTATTCAAAATAGTTAGATAATCAACTACAGTCTTTATGCTCTTCTCTTTCAGCAACGGATTCTTGCTAACAGAAACGTACGGTATATTTTTGGATTCAAGAGCTCTTTTTATTACTCTACCCTGCTGGTGAGTTCTAAACATTACACATATATCTTTTAAATCTGTGCCTCTTTTTGATTCCTCTTCAATTAATTCTACAACTTTTCTAGCTTCTTCCTTAGAATTTTTCAGCTCATAAACCTCAATATTTTCACCTTCCCTATTATTAAAGTTTAAAACCTCAAAACAATCTTCTTTATTAGAGTAATTATTCAAAATTAGATTATGGGCTGCTCTTAAAACCTTATTGCTTGATCTATGGGACTTATCCAAATTGAATATATCTTTTTTTGAAATGTTAAACATCTCCCTAAATTCATTAAAATTCTTATTGTATGCCCCTCTGAATCTATAAATTGATTGATTTAAATCGCCAACAACAGTTATATTTCCCTTTCTGGCCAATAAGAATAATAAATCAAGCTGAACTTTATTTGTATCTTGGAACTCATCAACAATAATATAATCATAATTATCTGCAACATTTTTATCTTTTTCTAAAAGAGCTAATGCGTTTTTGTTTAAATCAGAATAATCCTGATAATTCTTTATTGATTTTATTTTCTCATAAGAGCCCCATGCTTTTAAGAATTTGTCTAGTTTTAATAAAGAACTTATTTTCTTGATTGATTCACTAATCTCATGTTTTCTAAATTTATCTCTTTTCAAATATAATGTATGTAATTCAAACTGTAAATTCTCCAATCTTTTCTCAATATTAATACCTTCAAATTTTTTCATCTTTTCATCCAAATATTTCTTCAGATTCTCCCAGCTAATGCCTAAATCTTTAGCAGTTCCTATAGCTCCAATATATTGATGACAATTTCCAACAGGCACTTTCAAGTATCTATAAAGCACAACCTTTGCTTCATCAGGAGTTAATATATTAAATTCTTTATTTATTCCAACTTTATCTCCGTACTTTCTCAGTAAATCAGCAGAAAATCCGTGAAACGTCCTAATTATCGGCTCTCCATTCTCTTTTAAATCAATATCTCTTCTTACTCTAGAAATTAAATTATTGGCTGCTTCATTGGAAAATGTTATGCAAACAATCCTTTCTGGCAGATATATACTGTTCTTTATCAGATATTTAATTTTCTCGACAATAGTGTAAGTCTTCCCTGTTCCTGCCCCTGCAAGAATTACACACGGCCCCTTTACTTTTTTAATCGCTTCTTCCTGTCCATTATCCATTTATCTTTTTAGAATAAAGAGATTAAAAAGATTGTTACGATTTATACATCTTATATAATACAAATCTTTTTATTCAATTAAAATATTTTTATATAATGAGAAAAGAAGATATAATCTTAAATGCTATCCTTTCTATATTTGTTGGAATATCGGCCAGTTTTATTCTCCGTAATACCCCAAGGCTTGCCTTGGGGATAAAGCCCTAACCAATATAAACTCTAAAATTGTAGTTTAAAGCATGGATGACCTATGCAAATC
>CAYIGH010000050.1:0-4381 GCA_964362915.1 Candidatus Woesearchaeota archaeon
CGAGGATTTGCAAAGCAAACCGCAGAGTTAATTTGGAATTTGTGGATGGTGGGAACACCATCAGTTTTTTAGTATTAAGAGTTTGTCGCTGTAGTCTCGTATGGGGGAGTTCCGCAGTTTTTTGCTTCTTTTTTTGAAAAAGAAGAATTCTGGCAAACCGAAGGTTTTTTAAAGTTCAGAATTATAGTAATATTAATAACTTTCCCGGTATGGTCTTTTGACAATACCGGACCTTATATTCACTTTATTAGTTTTATTTTATCTAAGATTACAGAGAGATTTATTACCCTATCACAAAGTTTCCTTAATTTTTTAGAAGAGGTTTTTGTAAAGAAAGCATTTTCTGTTTTCTTATTTAATCTTCTCAATGTATTTATCACTGGAACAAAGTCTTCATCTCCAGAAACAAGGATTGCAGTATCGTAAAGATTTTCATACGCACCTACAAGTATATCATTTGCAAGATAAACATCATCTCCCTTTACATCAAAGTCAGGAGTTTTATCCTTCTTTTCATGTTTTCGCAAAGTGCATAAAACAACCTTAAAGCCAGGTATTTTCTCCAATTTAGCTAAAAACTTTTGATGTTTCCAGTATTTTTCTTCGTTTGTGGTAATGTCTAAAGGAGCAATGTAATAAAAAGCATTTGTGAGAATTCTGTCCTTAGAAAGCTCTTTTACAAGCTTTTCAAAGTCTATTTTAACTCCTTCCAAGCTATGATAAAGATTGCTCCCATCAATGAAAATAGAAACTCTTTCCTTCTTTTGTTCTGCCATAACTCTTTATAGAAAAGAAGATTTTAAGGCTTTCGGCAAAGCAAAATTTCAAGAAGTAGAGGTTTATTCTGGTGGAACAGGCGGTTTCTCTTCATTAGTTTGGATATAGGCTGTTTGCTCATTATCCTTCTCAGACGAAATACCAAAAAATTGTTGTTGTAAGCTTTCTTCCTTTACTAAATTTGCGTTTTGTCTATTAGCAACATCTTGTGAAGATGGCTTTTTTGATGAATAATTAAGGATTAAAAAAACTAATCCTAAAACCAAGAGTAAAACAACAATTAAAATTATTAGTAGAGCCAGTATCCCTCCTTTCTTGAACATTTAACTAAACCTCCTTAATTTATTATTTAGCGCAACTCTGGAAACTTCATTAAATTCAGCAATCAAAGATCCTAGTTCTCCTGCACCCATAATGCTATGCTTTGAAGATCTATAAAGATCAGGAAATCCACAGCCTAGATAACAGCCAGCACCAGAAACGTCGCTCCATTTTGGGCAAGGAGCGTTTGGATCACCGCTGTACTCGGCAGCACAATTTGGACATTCTACATTTTCATCTATAAGTTCTCCTGGAAAGTTTCCAGCAATAATATACTCATCGCATAACAAACCAAAACTATGACCAAATTCATGAGTAACAGTATAAGCAAGACCATAAGCTACGTTATATCTTCCAATAATCGCAGCTCCTATTGTTTCCGGATATTTTAAAAAATAATCTGCATAAGCATGTCCTGCTAAAACAGACCCACTTCCTGTATCTAAAATCCGTTGAATTCCGACAGGATCATCAACGAGAGCAATAATTTCATCAACATCAGAACATTGCGAACTTAGAACTTTCGGAATTATATTTTCCTCATTTTTAAGACAAACATCTCTTATGATATGAACATTAAACTTATCTTGATTTGATTTAAATGGTTCTATTACAAATAATCCTCTATTCCAATCATTATTTGGATCATTGAGAAATAAAGCGGTATTCACATCATCATAAAAGGTTTGGGGATCTGAATAATTGATAGCAACAAAAACCAAATCTAATTTATCCTGAGTATTGCCATTGGAAACTATCATATCACATTGCGACCTAAAAATATTGCAAGTCTTACTTGCAAGAACACAATCTTCTTCTACTTTTATAAAATAACCTCTATTCATTCTTAACTTATTATTAAAAGGTTGAGAGAATTTATTAGTATCAGCAACATCAGCGCCTTGTCCTACTTGTACCAATTTAGTAGCAAGATATTGCCATGGTCCTTTTTCAATCTTACAACTACCTAAAATATCATTGAAATCTAAAAGATTAAAGTCAGATCCTCCATCGTATATCTCTCTTGTTCCATAAGACTTAATCGGAGCCCCTATAAGATTCCATCCTTTCTTCATTAACATCCCTTCGAGTGAAACAGAATTTTTGCCAGATACTAATATTTCACAATCTTCATCAGATACAGTATTTCTTTTTGTTTGGATTTTAACCAACATTCCTTTTCCAGCTGGTAGTTTTGTTCCTTCCTCCAAAACTCCAATTGCTCCATATGTTTGTCTTCCGCTATCCCAAACCCAAACTACAGCTCTATTGCACGTGCTCTCTAAAACAGTTCCAAATCCGTCTCCATCTTCAACAGGAATAGAAAATAAATTCCATCCAGTGCCAAATATAATTTTAGAACCATTAATAATAGTCAAGTCAAGAGATGTTTCAGAAAAATCATTTAAGTGAACATAAGAGCCTATAAATGCGCCAACGCCCTTTCCAACCTGCAAATCTTTATCAATCAAATTATTGTTTTCATCATAAATACTAAACGAAGGTCCGAATCTTCCAAATGAGTCTAATTTTAATAAATAACCATTGGCAAGACTTATTTTATCTCCAATACCCATTGTTTTTCTTTCTCCATTCTTATAAGTCAATTCTTTGTCTATTTCCTCAAAATCTTCTGGCAAACCAACTATGCCAGGCAATGCCTCATCAATAGAAAAAACTTCTAATTCAACTAATTCATACTCAGTTACCAAGGGCGAGCCAGTCGGATATTTCTGCCCAGAGACTCGTTTTATTTCTATCTGAACTTTTAATACAGTGTCGGTACCAAGTTTCTTTTTTCCCTCATACTTGTTAAGTACTTCTGTATAATTGTTTCCTTCCTGATCCTGTAATCTATAACTAATCTGCTCGCCTGCATGAGCTATAAAAATTCCAACTATTTCAACCTTCCACCCATTATCAAGAGTAACAATATCTCCTTTTTTCAAAGTGTGGACACCATCACCAGAAAATTCGTCTGCACTAACAAAAAATAAAGATGCTACTAATATAATAAATATAATCTGAAATATATGTTTCATATTACTACCCCCTTTGTATTGATATAATAGGGAATTTTAAGCTTATAAATATTCATTTCTTCCTCCGCTTCAGCTCATCGACAAAATATTCTGCATTTTCAATACTAATTAAATAGACAAAATCCTTCCCTTTCAAATATACGGCATTCATGGGATTAACAGTATTTTTATAATATCTTGGATAAGGAATTTCGTCTTTAGCAAATCTTCCTAAATCCTTCATCTCAGAAAATCCTACAGTATATTGTCTCCCATAAGATTGCATTAATGAGATATATTCTGCACTATTAGGTATTCTATAATCTTCAATTTTAGACAAAGGAATTCTTGCAATTTTCTTTTGTACGGGGTTGATAGGAATTTCAAGCAACAAAGAATTAGAATTAAAGGAATATTTCAAACCCATACCCTTTGTTTTAATCTTAATTATCTTATACAACACCTTTGAGATAGGTCTTATAATAACAATGTACAAGACTAAAAATCCAAAAGTATACAATGCGGGAGATTTGAATTCAGTCCCTCTCGTAGTAAACATAAAAAATGTAAAAAAAGCTAGAGCAACAAAAAGAATTATTGCACTTACAATAGCTTGGACATTCTTATAAACAGAATATGTTCTTCCGATAGTTAAAGATGTTTCATCAAGAGCATTTCTTGGCTCTATCTCGCCAATATTAAAGTTTTTAGATTGTTTAATCCTTACCAATCCTCCTTCTATAAATAATAAAGGAATTATCTGGGCTAAAGCATAAAGCCAAGGTTTATTTGAGCTGATGTTAGAACCAATCACAATACTGCCAAAAAGAATAAACAATTCTGCCACGATCCCGATAGATAATAAAAAATAACCCGTGGTTTTAGTCTCTGTTTTTGCTAATGTTGTTCTCATATTCAATTCACCATTTTTATTATATATCCATAAGGATTTTTATATTTTTAATAGTTTGCCTTTGAATTAACCTTTTTACTAATCACTAAGTTAATATATACTTTAGCCCCCTTTAAATGTATGGCATAAGCCGACAATCTGTCCGAAGGACTAAAGAACTCCCCCATCGTTTCGTTCTTTTTAGTTTAGGCGACAAACTCCATCTTAGGGGCGGGTGGTCGGGGGTAACAAATTCCAAATTAATTACTGATAACGTTGGGGGTAAAAGAAGTTTTTCAGCTAACTTATAATTTTAATAACTGAAAAATTTGGATGGAAGCAAGCGGCAGAGCGAAGCTGGAATCTTTTA
>CAYIGH010000051.1:0-4172 GCA_964362915.1 Candidatus Woesearchaeota archaeon
TTACTGTACATGGCACGGAGTAAAAATGAGTGGTATAGGCAATATTTTATCCCCTGACGGAGTTCGTCAATTTACAAATAGAAAAAACATACGCTATTATGCCGGACAAAAGAATGAATAAAAAAAGTATACCAGAAGGAATTGAAAATATAGTAAGAGAATCCGTTGAGAAAATAGATGATAACCTCAAAGCAATAATCTCTGTAGGAAGCATTAATAATGAGGATTTCGTAGAAGGGCTATCAGATATTGATTTATTGTACGTTTTGGGGCACATTAACTCTGGATTATTGAAAGTTATACATGACTTAAGGAACGACGGAAGTGAATATACTGGATATAAAGTAGACATAAAACCATTTACTCTTACAGAGTTTAGTGCTGCTGTTAAAGGTGTTGGTAGTTTTGAATTTTTCACAGGCTGGGGTTTGGAGATGATTCGATCTGGAAAACAGCCCTGCCTATATCGCAGTTCGGACTTCCCCCTCGATTATCAAATTGACGAAGAAAGATTTAAGCAAGATGCTTTAGAAAGAGCTCATTATTATATCACTAAATTAAGGAAAGTTATTTCTTCAGATGAACCATTACTTATCCGTGGAGAGAAAAAAGTGGTTTCTGGTGATGAATTACTTAAGGTCGCTGGATCATCAGTTAAAAATGTCTTAAGATTTTGTCTTGCTTATCAAGGAGTTCAAACTGATGGCACGGTATCCATACTGGCGCAGAGCCAGAAATGTTTAGGTGATATTCAGGAGATTGCTGTTTTTTTAGCATCAAGAGACCAGAAACATTTTGACAGGGAAATGATGCTTAAGGCTTATGATCTAACTGAAAAGATATACCAAACGGTGATTCAAAATGCATAAACCAATCATTTTAATTGGTGGAACGGCAGGTACAGGTAAAACAACGTTGGCTCACAATTTATGTTCTCTGCTAAATATAGACCACAGATTAGGAACCGGATTTATAAGAGAAATTGTAAGGTCTCAAACTACACCAGAAAAGGATGAATGCTTGTTTGAATATACATTTCGTGCAGATGATCCTGTTGCACATCTTGTCCATCAATCAGAAAGGCTCTATAATTCCATTAATGCTTGTATAGATAGAGCAAAGAGAGAAGGAACCTCATTAGTAATAGAGGGCAACCATCTTATTCCTCGCCTATATTATAACCACGCCGTTGATCTTTATGTGGTATTATCAACTCCTAATTTGGATATCCACCAAAGACAACTTCAAGGCCTTACACATGCAGCAAGAGAACTTACATCCTCTGATATTGATAACGTAAGAAAAATAGGAACATATCTTGAGCAAGAATGTGAAAGATTCTCCGTACAACAGATTTCATATCCTTATAATTTAAACGAGATTGTAGAGAGGATAAAATGACGCTAGATATTATCATAGATTTAGTTAAAAAACATACAGGAATGGATGTCAGTTCAGTTACAGGGATTACAGGCGGGTACAGGAATAAAGTTTATCTTGCAACGACAGAAAGCGGGGATGTTATTCTAAAAAAGCACAGATCAGTTAGTGATTTTAAAAATGAAAGAGAAGCCTATAAACTATTTGGTGAATGTGGTTGCAGAATACCAAAACTTCTTTTTACTGATCCAGCTCAACAAGTCATGGGGTTACAGTACCTTAAGGCAAGAACACTAGAAGATAGACAATCTCGTGCTTATTATCTGGAAACTGTACGATTGTTAGCGGATACTTACCAAAAAACAGGACATTTAAAAGATGATGGGAGCCTATCATTTAGAAGAACGCCTGAAGAATTATTTGAAGGAGCGAAGTTACTTGAGAGAAATGCGGGATTCTCACCCACCCCCAGATTTAGGAGCTATATACAACAATGTTATAAGTTAATGACCGAAAGTGCTCCTCGATTGATAGTTGGTTCATTTATTCCCGAAAATGTAGTGCGTAGTGATCAAGATTACCATATAGATTTAGAGATGGCATCTTATGGTCGTCCCAGTGATGATTTAGCCTATTTTAGCTTATTTTCTGGTGTGAATATGTTTGACGTTGCCTCTGCCACCCATACTTATTTTGAGATACCAGACTCTCTTTTTTTGGCATCATTGCTGCATTTAAGTATGCTGGCTTCAGGTATTTACTTTGCAGATATGCAAGGAGAATTGGATAAAGATAAGAAACAAATAGTGGCGAGGAGAATTGATAATTTTAGTTCTGTGTTATCTAATGTTAGGAAACCAGAATTTGATGAATTAGTTGCAGTATTGCACAGAAGAACATGGTAGAAATATACAGAATAGGAGTTGTACGAAATGAAGAGGATATAATAGAGAGAAATTTGCAGTGGTACATTGATGATGGTTTTCCAACAATAATTTTAGATAATGGTTCTACTGATAAAACGTATGAAATCTGCAGGAGTTTTCAAGGAAAAGGTATTGTTCTTACTGATCAAATACCATTTCAAGAACATGATAGAGAACTCTCACTAAAGGCTTTAGGTTCTCTGGTATTACGAGCAGACATCGGATGGTTACTTCTAGCAGATGCTGACGAATTTTATGAGTCTCCTGTCCCTGGAGAATCACTAAAAGAATCATTAGTAAGAGAGATACAATTAGGGTATAACATTGTACAATTTCATAACATGGAGTTCTGGATGACTGAAAAGGATGATGTAACAGAACAGGATTTTTTTAAAAGAATAAGACATTATTCTTATTTTGATAGCAATAGATATAAACTGTTCCCAAACGTTCCCGGTCTAGACTTTTGGGGTAAATTAGGACATGCTCCAATATTGCCAGAAAGAGTTGAATATAAAGTTTCAACAAACATACATATTAGCAGGCATTATAAATTTCGAAGCATTGAACAAGGCCTTGAAAAAATTTCAAGAATACGTCCGCCGGCAAGAAGAAAAGATAGCAGTTTTCACTATGTGAGGTTTACGCCAGACGAAAGCTCTTTTATTATACCGAGCCAGTTTTTAACCGAATACGATGATGGTGGAAATTGGAATTTAGATAGGAAATTTGATGGAAAGAGAATGAGCAAGAAAGAATTAATGGATTACTTGGGAATTAGTTCAGAAGAAGAATTTAGGAATTGGTTGAACAAGCGAGGATTACCAAAATGAGAATATACTTAGTCAGGCATGGAGAAACTGATTGGAATCTTGAGATGAGGATCCAAGGACAAACTGATGTTCCATTAAATGCTGTGGGGATAGGACAAGCAGAACAATGTGCCTTATTCTTCAATGACAACCATTATGACTATTTATATTCTTCTGCTCTTCAAAGGGCTAAGAAAACAGCGCAAATTATTGCTAGTCCTAACCAGACTATTAAAGTATATCCAGAACTTAACGAGAGAAGCTTTGGCTTGTGGGAGACTTGTCTCTGGGATGATATTCATAGAAATAATCCTGATTTAGAGCAACAATGGAGACGCAATGGGAAGTACTTCCAACCGCCGCAAGGGGAATCTATTCAAGAAATGACTACTAGAGTAACTAAAAAAATTCAAGAGATTGTTAGTGATCATTTATTGAGTGATAATCTTTTAGTTGTTACCCATGGTGGACCACTGAAAGTAATCGTAGGTAATATGATGGGAGTTGATGGTTACATCACATATAACTCATTAGCGATGCACAACTGTTGCATTAATATCGCTGACTATGATGGGAACAGTTTCAAAATGGAGAGGATCAACTATGTCCATAGACCAACTACTGACTGTTGATAATTGGAAAAATAATTCTTTAGAAGTTATGGGTGAATTATTAAGAAAAAGACCACCAACTTCTGAAACGGAGTTAATTAGAAAAATCATCCAAAAAACAGTTAGGACTTCGACAAAAACCTGGCAAAGAAGAATTGAACAATATGACATTTTTGATCTTCACCAAGAAATTTCTTCTAGAAAAAAAACACTACGTGTTCTAGATGTTGGATGTGGTGATGCTTCAGTACTCTCCGAGTTGAAAACAATATATGAGCCAAGGATAGAAGCTTATGGAATAAGTGTTTTGGAGTATCCACATTCTCATGGCATAACCTATTTAATCTGTCCCGCCGAAGTAATGCCTGAAGAATGGAATGAATATTTTGACATTGTTGTTACACATCAAGCATTTCGCTATATGTTGAATCCAAGTGCTGCTT
>CAYIGH010000052.1:0-1520 GCA_964362915.1 Candidatus Woesearchaeota archaeon
CCATAATATATTTACGTCTACATCATTTATATATCTTTCTATGGTGTAGACGTATAAGAGAAATGCTTTCTAGGGATTGCAAAAAACAATCCAAAAAAAGTCACAAAATTTGCATCATGTAGACAAAAATGTAGACAGGTTTTATTTTGTTCTCTCGCTATAGTATTCTTCAGTTCATTTATAACGACGCCACATCTCAATATGGGTACAAATACAAAGATTTATAAATATGTACCCATATGAAGAGATATGGTATATCACGAGATAAGAGAAGTTAATGGAAAGAAACAGAATTATCTAGTTTTCATTAAACGAGAAGGCGATAAAATAGTAAAGAAAAGCAAGTTTATTGGGTCAGGGAGTATTTCCAAAGAAGACATAGAAAAGTTAAAAGAGGAATTCGAAGTAGACATTCTTAGCAACATACCTTCTAAAAATCTTTCAAAAGAACAACTTATTGAAATTGAAAGATTAAAGAGTATTTATAATAAAAAGATAATTTCTCTAAGTAAAGAAGAATTTGAGAAATTTGAAAACACATTTTTCACCGAATTAACTTATGATAGTAATGCTATAGAAGGCAATTCTCTTTCACTTGAAGATACGAATCTTGTTATTAATGAAGGCTTAGTTCCAAAGGGAAAGACATTAAGAGAGATTAATGAAGCAAAAAATCATATTGAGGCAATCAGATTTATGAATAGTTATAAGGGTGATTTAAATGAGCAGTTTATATTGAAACTCCACTCTATTATTCTTAAGAATATCTCGGAAAGATTTGCTGGTAGGTATCGGGAAACAACGGTTAGAATTTTTAAAAGCGATGTAAAATTTCCAGATGCATCAAAGGTGCCACAGTTAGTTGGAAATCTTGTTTATTGGTATAAATTAAATAAAAATAAGATGCATCCTTTTGAGTTAGCGATTATTTTTTCAGTTAAACTTGTTTCTATTCATCCTTTTATTGATGGAAATGGAAGGATTTCTAGACTCATTATGAACTTTCTTTTGAAAAAGAAAGGCTACTCCTGGATTAATATTTATGTTAAACAAAGAGCAGAATATCTTCAAGCAGTGAAATTAGCAAATGATGAAAAGTATAAGCAGATTTTAGAATTTTGTATAACGGCCTTAAAGGAAAATCTAAAAAGTTTTAATATTGTTTGATTAGTATGGGTACAGTTTAAAAATTATCTTAATTGTGCCCATATTTTAAAATTCTTGTTTGGCACATTTGGCAGAATGATGGGCACTGTTAATTACTTCAATTTTTCATTAATTTTTCTAAGATTGTATAGGATTATTTTTTGTAAATTCTGCATTAACTTTTTATCCTCTCTTTTCTTAGAGCCTTTTGTATAGCCCATATATTCATCTAATAATCCGAATGGAATATCAAGAATAGGAATATTTTGTGATTGGAGAAGATGGAAGGTAATGAGCCTTGTAGTCCTGCTATTTCCATCTTGAAATGGATGAATGTGCTGAAACTCATTGTGAAAGAATACTGCAAAATCCAG
>CAYIGH010000052.1:1620-4061 GCA_964362915.1 Candidatus Woesearchaeota archaeon
GTATCTGGAAGAGTTATGGGATTCCCTTCCAGAGAAAGACTATGATAAATAAATGATATCTCAAAATCATTGACTATATTTTGATATTTCGACTCGTCTTTTTTTCTCAATCTTTTAAAAATTTTAAGCTCTTTTTCTATTTCAGGGAAATAATTCTTAGCAGATTCGGCGATTACTTCATGTTTACACCCAAAGTAAACTAAAAGATTATTCAAAAGGATATTATAGAAAACAATCGCCCTTAAGGGTTTTTCAGAGATAATAAGAACCATGCCGGATTTGTCTAAAATGTCTATATTCTTCTTCAGTGTTCTCGGATTAATCCTTAGAGTATGAGAATTAATCTCTGTTTTCTGCAAGGATTCACTAATGAATTTTGCAAAACCCTCATCTAGTATATAATTATAGTTTATCCCATTTTTAATACAATAAAGAATTATATTATAAAGGGATTCTGTTTTTTTAGACACTTCTACTTGAAATCCTCCTCTCTGTTTTATCAATAGATTTTCTTTTGCAAGTTCCCTCAGATATTTGTGGATTGTATGATATTCTCTCTTGTCTTTGTTTAATCTTCTAATAACTTCTATTGGCTTTATCAAACCCTTGTTCTTATAGACAATTTCAAACACATCATACTTTGTTACCATCATTCAATATGGTGTTTGATGTTTATAAATCTTTCTATTTTGTATTAAAAGTAACAATTTATGTAATTTTATATGCAATATATATTATTTTTATAATTAATCTTATTTATCATGCACTTAAATTTACAGATTTTGTAACTATATATACGAAATATAAATAGAGTTACATACCAATGTGCTGTAGACACCGAGCGGTTCTAGATTCTGATGCTTTCTAGGGATTCTTTCATGTAATCCCTCAAATTCATCAAAAAGATAGTATGCTCCTACCGAAAGCAGAACATTTTGTCCAGAACTATGAGATGGTTTTATATTGTGTGCTGTTTCATTTTAGATAAGAAACGCTTCTATTTATATTTTCCGATTAGCCTGATTTTCCCAACATTTTAATGATGTCTTCTGTTTTCCAGATTTTAATTTTTTTCTGCTGTTGAAATGTTTATCATCGCTCCAAATTCCATCATTTCCTATCGATAAAGCCAATGCGATAAATGGTACATCTTCAATATCGATAGAAGCCATAATTTCTTTTCCTTCTTCCAGTTTATCTATAAAGTCTTCTATATCTACAAGAGTAATGTTTTCAAATAAAATTTTGAATTGCTTAAATACACCTTCAAGAATTAAAATAATAAGCATTTTGGATAAAAGCAATCTTTCGGCTTATGAAATAGCAAAACAGATTAATATTTCATTACCTACAACTTTGTTTCATCTTACTAAACTCCAAGAAGCAGGAATTATTATTAGAAATAAGAATAAGAGCTACAGTTTGAAAACAAATCGGTTCATTCTTTATGTTTAAAGTTATATATGCCGTTTAGATAACTTTATAATTTAGATATTCGTTTTAATAATATGAATTGGAAAGAAGTGTTGAAACCCAATAAATTAAGTATCTTTTTATTCGTGATTTTATTTATACTAGTCAATTTTTTCTTTTTTATGCTCCCTGCCACGATTTGTGAATCTTTATATTTAGGTGATCAATTTCATCTTAGATTTCTTTGGTCTGATACCGATACAACTATGAGAACAGTAAACCTAGAATACGAAAAATGCATTACAACAAGTCCACTCATTTTTATCGTTTTCTATATTTTAATTGTATATGTTATAGCTTCATTTATTGTTTATTGGTGTAAAAAAGGAAAATGAAAACAAAAAATCTCCTCATCCTAAGTGGCGTCTGTGTTCTCCTCGTAGGAATCATCAGTGTAGCAAAAATTCCAAGTTCTGAATGTTGCACCTGTCCGCCAACCTCATACAAAATAGGATGGATAACAAGACCAATCCTCGACAAAGTTACTGGACTTCTATGCCAATGTAAACCTGGTGGGGAATGTGCCCCCTCTTTCTTCGTTATCCCTATTGAACTCATCATCCTTGCACTAATTTTTCTTATTCTCGCTTTATATCACAAGCCCAAACGAAAAAATGATTAATATGGGATTTTTGTTAGATGAAAGAGAAATAGCAGAATATAGGAATAATTTTGAAGAATATGCTTATTGGTGTGGATTTAATTATCTTCGATCTGAACGAGAGCAAAAAATCGAAGATTATAATAAATAGTTACTAATCGTCATTTTATCTCTACATTGTGTTGTTTAACTAACAATATATTATTTTTATTCTCACTTCCATCACCATCTAACCATGATTCTATAGTTCTATAACGGCAAAATATAAAAGCAAGTGTAGTAATTATATAATTACAGTAAAATAGGACTAAGGGAAATGGAATTAAAAAGAATGAATAATAAAAAACCCCTCCTGTCTAGGAACTGT
>CAYIGH010000053.1:0-4009 GCA_964362915.1 Candidatus Woesearchaeota archaeon
TCAATATAATATTTTAGCAATTATCTATTAGAGACCTGCAACAAATTTTTATAGTTATCATTGCAAATCTCTATAATTTTAGATTGTGTTAATTTAGTATAACAAGATTTATAATAAAGATTAAGTTTGATAAACTATGCCTGGAGGAGAAAATTTTAATATACAAAAAGAACGAATTCTTTCTTTGATTAAAATGAAGGGGCCATCTTTGCCTGTTCAGATTGCTAGGGGCATTGGAGTTTCTCCTTTATTTGCAGGCGCTTTTTTGTCTGAATTGTACAACGACAAGAAAATCAAAATAAGTGATATGCGTGTCGGCAGTTCGCCCTTGTATTATATAAGTGGACAAGAAGCCATGCTTGAAAATTTTGTCGAGCATTTGAATGCTAGGGAGAAAGAGGCATTTTATATTTTAAAAAGAGATGGGATTTTAGATGATGATACTTTATCGCCAATAATCAGGGTTGCTTTAAGAGCAATAAAAGATTTTGCAATTCCTATAAAAGTAAAATTCAATGACAATACTAAAATTTTTTGGAGGCATTTTTTATTATCAGAAGAAGATGCTAAGACTAAGATACATAGTACATTGAGTTCAAAGATTAGGATTGAAGCGAAGGAGGTTGTTGAAGTTAAAAAAGAGGAAGCTAAACCAATTAAGATTAGTGTGGCTCCTATTAATATGCAGGCTTCTGAACCTAAAATTGAAAGTAAAGAAATTAGTGGTAAAAGCATAATTATTGCTGAAAGAGAAGAGAAGAAAAGTTATATTGAAGATAAATCTATAGAGGATTTAAAAGAAAAGCCCAAGAAGAAGGTCGTGAGAAGGGAGCAGAAAAAGAAATCAAAAATTCAGGAGAATATTTTTCCTAAGAAGATCAAGGAGTATCTTTCCACTAAGGATATTGAAATTTTAGGAACCGTATTGGAAAAAAAGCGGGAATATATTGGGAAAGTCAGAATTGATATGCTATTTGGCAAGCAGGAGTTTTATTTAGTAGCCAAAGATAAAAAGTCTATCAGCGATAATGACCTTGCTATTGCTCTACATAATGCCCAGTCTTTTAAGATGCCTGTTCTTGTTGTTTCTTCTGGAGAATTGAGCAAGAAGGCAGAAGAATATCTTAAAGAATGGAGAAATTTGATTAGGTTTGAGAGAGTGAAGGTTTAGGCAGATTAATTTGGATCAGGGAAACTTTTAAAAAGCCAGGAAATGAGAGAGAATTATGGGAAGAATAAAATCATTAATGGTTAAAAGAGCTGCCAAACAGCTTCTTTTTGGAGAACATAATTTTAATGAGAGTTTTGAGCATGATAAGAAGCTGCTTGGAAATACTATGCCGTCAAAACCAATAAGAAATAAAATCGCAGGTTATATCGCCAGATTAATAAGGGCGCAAAAAGAAGGCCCTAGACCTAGAAAAATAGTCTCTGAAGAAATGACAAGGGCTATTAAAAGATAGATTATCTTTTCAATTTATCTACCTTATTTTCTATACTTTTCAGCCGATCTTCTATCGCGTAGAGCTGTTTTCTTCTGATTCTGTTATTTATCAATATTATTATCTCAAAGATTAGCCAAAGAATTATTACTAAACCAACTGCTTGTATCCAGATCCCTATTTTGCCTAATGATTTTGCTAATTCTTCCAATGCAATTTCTTCCAATGCCATTCTTGTATAATAACGCGAGAGTTTAAAAAGGTTTTAGAATAGGTAATTTTGGCTGCGTAGCTTAGTTGGTTAAAGCGCGGCTCTCATAAGGCCGAGATCGGGAGTTCAATTCTCCCTGCAGCCATAAAGATTTATTAATCTGTTTTGTTTAATTTTACCAATGGTTATTGTTAGATATGAAGGTTTAAAAGAGAAGGATGAATTTAGAAAAATAACTCTAGCAAGATCAACAATTATCTTTTTCGACGTTTTTATAGCTTTTATGATAATTACCGGCTCTTCTGTTTTGCTTAAAACTGATTTTGGGAAAGTCGCTTTAATATTTGGTTTTTTCATGCTTATTTTAACTTCTATATTGAGAATTTTGCGAAGGTGGTAATTACGCAATCATCCTTAGACCATCAGATTCTTTTCTTGGAATTATATGAAGATGGGCGTGCATGACTGCCTGGCCTGCAGGAGTCAAATTATTCATTATTATATTAAAGCCATCTCCCTGCTTTGAGTCTAATATTTTAGAAGACACTCTTTTAGTTATTTGTAGCATCTCTTCTGCTAGCTTATTTGGAATATCTAATAAAGTTACAAAGTGTTTTTTTGGTATTATAAGTGCGTGCCCTTCTGCTTTTGGATGAGCATCCAAAACTGCTATGAAACTATTTGTTTCTTCTATAAATTCTGCAGGAATCTCTTTTTTTATTATCTTGCAGAAGATGCAGTTTTTGTTCTCCATATTATTTTGAAAAATAGCTAGTATAAAAACTTTCTTTTAGTATCTGCCTGTTTACTTGTTCTTGCTTAAAGTTCTGGAAAATTAATCTTAGAAAAGAATGT
Source organism: Candidatus Woesearchaeota archaeon (assembly GCA_964362915.1). GTDB lineage: Archaea > Nanobdellota > Nanobdellia > Pacearchaeales > GW2011-AR1 > JAUSIK01. The sequence continues at coordinate 2,509 of CAYIGH010000053.1, forward strand.
TTTTCCTTTTTATTTGTAATTGCTGCACTTAGATTTGAGATTTCTTTTGCAAATTTCGATTTTCTTTTATAGATTGGTATTGGAATGCGGGTGAATATTGAACGAATTGCTATTTTATCGTCTGGAATTTTTGCCACTACTGGAATTTCTATAGATTCCTCTATTTCTTTTAATGATAGCTCATAGCCAGGATCACGAACCTTATTTATAATGAGGCCTGAAATTGGCCTGCCTCTCTGTTTTGCTAATCTTGCTGCTTTAAGAGAACATGAAATTGTTGGGTAATCCGGAGTTGAAACAACAAAAAGATTATCCGACGCAAGAATAGTTGAAAGAATTTCTTCATTTAATGAGGGAGATGAGTCAATTATTACAAAATCATATTCATTTTTTAGGGCTCTTATTTTATCTCTTAGTTTCAACGGATTGAATTGCGTTTGGAAGATGTAGCTGCCTGGAATTACATCAACACCAAAGCGAGTATGTACTGCAGACTTTAGTCTTGCTTTATTTGCTAGAACATCGTGTATTGTTTTTTCTGGCTGGATAATATCCATATGCAGACCTAAATTTGGAGCAGAATAATTCGCATCTATCAAGAGAACCTTTTTTTGGAAATGATTTGCAAGATCTGTTGCTAACGACGCAGCAATTATTGTTTTGCCTACACCTCCCTTTATTGAAATTATCCCTATTGTTTTAGGCATAATATGATAAGAATCGGGTATTTTAAAATGTTTTTCTTTTTTATTATGGACCCACCGAGAATTGAACTCGGGTTTCGACATTGCGAATGTCGTGTTCTACCACTAGACTATGGGCCCACTTATCCTCTTAATCTCAATAATCTTTTTATATCTTCTTGATTTTCACTATCTTTAAATAAGGTTTGATTTTTGTGATACCATGTTATTTACTAAATCTATCTTGAGCTCTCCAAGAGAAAGTGATGGAGTAAGGATTTCGGTTATGTCAAGACATACTTTATCAGATGGGTTTACTCCCAATCCTTGGATTACTTCTGGAAAATATGATGAATGGTTGAAAAATCTTGCTCCGCCTACTGGGTTGATTGGAGATTACTACAAAAGAGAATTGCCGTGGGAAAAATTTGAAGCTCGTTATCAGGCTTATATTCGACAGCCAGAGATTGCTTCACAAATAAAAAAACTTGCCAGACGTGCTCTTACTCAGGATATTACTTTATTATGCATTGAGGAGCTTGGTGAAAACTGTCATAGAAGAATTTTATCCAAAGAATGCCAGCGTTATGGACCTAGACTTGTTGTTGCGCATTTTTGAGTAAGCGTCTTATTTTATCTTTTAATTAAATATGGACCTGCCGGGAATTGAACCCGGATCTCATCCATGCCATGGATACATTCTACCGTTATACTACAGGCCCTCGTAAGGAACCTATGGTTCCTTAACGTTCAACCTCCTTTAAAGGTTTCTTACGTTTATTTTTCTTTGTGACAGAAAGATAGATTATAAATTTATC
>CAYIGH010000054.1:0-3903 GCA_964362915.1 Candidatus Woesearchaeota archaeon
CTGAAAGTATTTGACAAAGATGGTAATGAATTGGACGCTTGGAGAAAGAAACGTTTCAAGGCCGAGTTCCAGAGCAAGAAAAGAGCTATAAGCTTCTTAAGATTCTATGAAGAAGTGCATCCTGAACTGAAGTTTACTATAGAGTAATAGAGAAATGTAGAATTTAATAAGATTGGATATCTATGATTTACATAAGTGTGGTATATAATGACAAAGGAACGGATAGAACAGATAAATTATGCAATGGTTGCTAAGACGCACCCATCCATGTATTTGATGCATAAATATTGGGCACGAAAACCTCACAATGTGGTAGCTGAATATATAAGGCACTACTCAAAAGAAGGTGATATTGTTCTTGACCCTTTTTCTGGCTCTGGTGTGACTGCCATAGAATCCATAAAGCTTGGTAGGAAAGCGGTTGCAATTGATTTAGACCCAATGTCTGGATTTATTACAAGAATGACAGCCGCACCTGTGGATATAAAGAAATTTGAAAAGTCATTTCACGAAATAAAGTCAAATATCCAGAACAAAATAAATGATTTTTATAAAACAACATGCATTAAATGTAAAAAGGATGTTATAGCAGAAGCTATCATATGGGAAGGTAATAAACCAAAAGAAATTAGATATAGTTGCACTTGTTCTAAAAAGACTCAATGGAAGACTATCACTGATAAAGATCTGAGAAGTTTGAAAGAAATTGAAAATAAATCTGTCCCTTACTGGTATCCAAAAAATGACCTCATCTGGAATAGTAGAGTGAATGTTCATAAGGATGAAAAAGTCTCAGAATTATTTACAAAAAGAAATCTTATAGCACTTTCTATTATACTAGATGAAATAGAAAATATCCAAGATAGTAAAATTAGAGACTTGTTTAAATTTATGTTTACATCTTCATTGGCTCAAGCAAGTAAAATGTTACCATATAGACAGAGGTTGATGACGGGTGGGCCTGCTTGGGTCATACGCGGTTTCTGGGTACCAGAAAAGCGATTTGAATTGAACGTTTGGAATTGCTTTGAAAATCGTTACAAAAAGGTATTAAGAGGAAAACTTGAGAGTAATGAACTCATAAAGTTCTACAAAGAGGCAAAATCATTTGAAGAACTAAAAAATCATTCAAATGTGTTTATTAAAAATTTCAACACATTAGAGCTTGATAAGATACTACCAGTTAATTCTGTTGATTACATATTTACAGATCCTCCGTATGGAGATGCTATTCCTTATCTAGAATTAGACTACATGTGGAGTTCTTGGCTTAAATTTATCCCGAACTTTAATGATGAGATAGTTATAAGTGACAGCCCTGTTAGAGGTAAAACGTCAGAGATTTACGACAGGATGCTTAAGGCTGCATTTAATCAAATATTCAGAGTTCTTAAGACAGGAAAATATATGACAGTTACCTTCCATAATACAGACATAAAGGTTTGGAATTCTATAATAAATGCCTGTGTCTTTGCTGGTTTTGATTTAGAAAAGATAGTTTACCAACCACCTGCTCATACTTCATCAAAAGCCGGATTGGCACCTTATGGATCCGCTGTTGGCGACTACTATATGCGATTTAGAAAACCAGAGAGCGAAAAGTTAAAAACTGGGGAGAAAATTGATGAAGAACGATATAAAAGAATTGTGTTAGAGTCGGCAAAACGAATTATTGCGGAAAGAGGAGAACCTACACCTTATACGTTTATTCAAAATGGAATTATAGTTGAATTAAAAAAAGAAGGGGCATTACTTACAGGAAAAGCTAATCCAGATGATATTATGAAAGAGTTTTTGGGTAAGGAATTTGTGTTGATTGACATAAAAGACGAAAGGGGAAAGGTAGCAGGTAAAAAATGGTGGTTTAAAAATCCGTCAGAGATACCTTATTTAGAAGCAGTACCTTTATCAGATCGTGTTGAAACAGCAATAGTGGATGTTCTAAGAAGGAAAGTAAAGGCCTCTTTTGACGACATATTACAGGAAATATTCATTAAATTTCCTAATGCACTTACACCTGAAACACAAGATATCAAAAGTTTATTGGAAGAATATGCAAAGCCTACGAAAGATGGTAATTGGCAACTGAAAGATATTGTGATGTCAAGGGACTCAGATCATTCGAAGATGATTTTTTACCTTTCTGTTCTGGGTCAGAAAGCTGGGTATGATGTCTGGATTGGTTCTAAAGAGCAAGGAGATACATTCGATAACGAAAAGCTATCGAAATATGTTACCAATAGTAATCCAGTATTCAGATTCATACCCTCTACAAACTTGGATAGAGTAAAACAGATAGATGTTATATGGCATGATGATGGGAGAGTAAAATTTGAATTCGAAGTAGAGAATACTACAGCAATAACAGAAGCTATTGTGAGAGGCTCCAATATACCACACGATAAAATACGGAGAGTAATTGTCATTCCAGAAGAAAGAGAAAGATTATTGCATAGAAAATTAGAAGAGCCTATGATAAAGGACAATGTTGAAAAGGAAGGATGGAAATTTATATTCTATAAGGATATAGAAGATTTCTATAAATATTGTAAATCTAAAAAGAAGATTGATGTGTCTTATTTAGAAAAGAAGTTTAGAACACCAAAGCCTATAAGAGATAAACAAAATAGTATAAAAGACTTTGCAGGTTGATAATTGTATGGGGAAGAAAAGCATAGCAAGTAAAGCCGCAAGTAGAGACCAAAGATTCAGAATGATAAAGATGAAGATAAATAAGATGTTTGAAAATAAAGGGGAAATTAAAGAAGTTACAATGGATGAAGTCAAATGTTCAAACTGTGGCTTCAAAGCCCGCTATCAGTTCGTTAGATGTCCTCAATGTGATGAATTACATAAATCATAGTCTTGACAGAAACATAGGCGATACCTTATTTTTCATCAGCCATGTGAGACATTTATATCTACCAGTCGTATTTGGGACAATGTCACACTGATATCTTTAAATATATTTAGTGTTATTAATAACACTAACAAATATTGCGAGGAATTCTATGCATCACTACACAAAAAAGCTGGAACAGGTGAAGAATGTTTCAGATATATTTGCAATAGTGAAAGACGCGGTCATGGAGACAATAGGCGACTCCCGCGCAGGCTTGAATCTTGGTCTGATGGATATGGGGAATCCTCCTCACAACTGGCTTGGCGCTTTTTATCCGGTCGGCTCCAATGTCATAGTGATGAACAAAACCCCGCTCCGCCGGATAATAGAAACAGAACCAGCGTTGATGAAGCCGTATATGTTCCACGTCTTGCTTCACGAATACCTGCACAGCCTTGGATTCGTTGATGAGCGATCATGCAGGTTGCTGACTTACAATATCTGCAGAAAAGTTCTTGGCAACAAGCACATAGCAACAGAGATGTCCAAAGATATATCAAAATTCATGCCGTATATTGCTTATCCCGGCGGCTTCCCGCAGATTGACAAAGACATTAATGATATAGAGATCATCGAAGATTTTGACAAGGAGAATGAGATTTATATTGGATGAATCTGCTTATTTCTTGCGTTTTTTCATCCTGCCTTTCAGATGGAATATATAGGCGATTGCTAAAATCAAAAGTATCCATCCTATGATTGTTGTTGCCAACAAAGTATCATAACCAGAATAATAAGCTGGGTATGTATTGCCCATCATGCGCATCATCATGGGCATCATCATTCCTCTGCCCGTTGTGCTGCCATCGCCACACCCAAGCCAGTTCGCGCCCATAAAAATGTGCATGCTCTGCAAGCTGGCAGAGCCTTCGCCACCCATCATTTCGTCCATCTGCTCATGGAATTCGTGGCTTCCTGCCATCCTTTCCATCACCGCATCGCCAAGCTGCTCGAATTCAGAATCAATAAGCCCTTAACCCATTCCCTCGGGCAGATTATAC
>CAYIGH010000055.1:0-3874 GCA_964362915.1 Candidatus Woesearchaeota archaeon
GTAATCAACAGTATCCATTTTATTAATTAAAACAGCAATTTGCCTGACTCCCATTGTTCTCAAAAGCCAGACATGCTCTTTAGTTTGGGGCTGAACTCCTTCTTTAGCAGCAACTGTTAAGAAAGCAGCATCTGCCTGTGAAGCTCCTGTTATCATGTTCTTTACAAAGTCTCTGTGCCCAGGAGCATCAATGATTGTAACTTCATATTTATTCGTCACTAATTTTTCATAAGAAAGATCAATTGTCACACCTCTTTCTCTTTCTTCCTTAAATCTATCCATATAATAAGCGAATTCAAAACCAACTTTTCCGTGCTTTTGCGCTTCTGCCTTAAGCTTATCTAACTCCTGTTGCGGAAGTTTTCCAGACTGGAACATAAGGTGTCCTATAGTTGTAGATTTTCCGTGGTCTACATGCCCTACAAAGGCGACGTTAATTACTGGTTTTTGCTTTGCCATTCTCTACCTTGTATAAGTTTTTAATTTAGAGGGTATTTAAAGTTTTCTGTTTTTAGCCCTTAAAAAAGCAGAATCTTACTCTACAACAATAAACTTGCCCCTAATATGCCTGGCTCTTCTAATTTACTCCAAACAATTTCATACTTTCCTGGAAGAAAAATATATTTTTCAGCCTTTTTTCTTATCAAATCTAAAAATTTATCTCCTGCCTCGCGCATCCCTCCGGCCAAAACAACTATTTCAGGATTAAAAACATTAATTAAACTGCCAATTCCTCTGGCTAAAGACTCTGTAATATCCTCAATAATATCTCTGGCTTTTCTATCATTCAACTTCATTAAGTCACTTGCATCCAATTCTTTCTTGAAGACATTCAGGCTTCTCCTTTTTATCTCTCCTCCACTGGCTAAACTCTCAAATGTTTTACCATTATCTAAGTAAATATTCCCTAATTCGCCTCCAAAATCTCCTTTGTTATACAATTTCCCCTCAATTATAACTCCTCCCCCTATGCCGGTTCCCAAGGTCAGAATATAAAAATTCTTTTTGCCTTTTCCGCATCCAAAATTCAATTCCGCCAACGCAACGCATTTTGCATCATTTTCTACTTCACACCTTATATTAAATTTTTTTTGAAAAAATTTCTTCAGATCAAAATTTCGCAATGGAATATTAGGAGGATTCATTAAAACCCCATCTTTCAAAGGGCCTGGAGAGCCTATCCCAATTCCAATAATATTAATATCGAAAACTTCCTTTATAACATCCTCTAAAGCCTTCAGCAAACTATTCTTGTTGGAGAGAGTTCTTATCTTAATAAATTTAATAATCCTGTTCTTGTCAATTAAGCCAGCTCTCAAATTTGTTCCGCCTAAATCAACCCCTATTACCCTGCCTCTTTTCATTACTCTGAAAGATAACACCGATTTTTATACTTTTCTCGTATTGAATAATAATATAAAAAAATTTAAATAAGGAAGAATTGAGTAGAATAACATGTTTGAAGAGGCATTTCAGGAATTTAGGAGGATGGAAGAAAAGGTAAATAGATTATTCGCTGATATGCGTATGCGTATTAATGGAGAATTAAAGCCGGGTCTGAGAACGCCCCCGATAGATATAAGAGAAGAAAAAGACAATATTGTTGTTTCTATTGAAATTCCTGGAATTGAGCAAAAGGACATTAAATTAAAAGTTCATCCAAATAAAATAGAATTAAAAGTTGAAAGAAAAATAGAAAAAAAAGTTCAAACAGAAAAATTCGTTCACAACGAAAGAAAATACAAGGCATTCTATCGTTCTTTTCCATTGCCTAAAAAAGTTCTCCCAGAAAAGTCCAAGCATGCGTATAAAGATGGTGTTCTTAAGATTGTTATGCCTAAGGTTAAATAAAAACAATATATCAGGACTCGTAAAATCTTTATATTCTAAAATTAACATATATAAATGGGACTAATAGCCAAAATAAAAGAATTCTTCAAAGAAGATAAGCCGGAAAAAAGTGAAGATAAAAAAATACATATTAATAACTTAGAAAACTGGCTGAATGAAAAGAAAGAAGATCTTGAAAAAAATCTGGAAGAGAAAACCAATAACTTGTATAATGAACTATCTTCATTTCTTCAAAAACTAGAAGGAGAAGTATCAATTTTAGAAAAATTTAATACAGATGAAAAAAAAGAGCACGAAAAAGTAAAACAAATAACAGAACTTGGAAAAAAAGATTATGCGCAAGCAGTAAGAAAACTAGTGGAAAACTTAAAAGAGAAAAAAGAGATGCCGTTTATATCTAATGAGATAGATAAATTTGCTGGCTATTCTGCAAAAAGCCATTTAAAAGCCACTTATCTAATAGGAAAAGAAATCGAAGATATTACAAACACTATTATATCAATAAGAAAACTTGAAAATAACTTCCTAAAGAATAATGAAATGGCTATTAAAAACAAAAACATAATAAAATTACTCATAGAGAAAAATAATGAAAGGAAAGAGAATATTGAAATAAAAAATAGAATAATAGATGAAATAGGTAAAATGGAAGAAGAAATAAGTGAAAATGAAAAAGAGATAGGTGAAATAAATAATAAAATAAAAGAGATGGAAAAAAGCCAGCAAGCTCAGAGAAAAGAGAGTCTTATAAAAGAAAAAAAATCAAAAGAAGATGAACTAAAGAATCTGGAGTTTTCAATAAGAAAAATAATAGATAAAAGAATTCTTGAGAAATATTTTTATCTAAATCAAAACCAGACAGAAAAAGATATAGAAAATTACATAGAAGATCCTATAACAGCACTATTATCTGACAATAAGCTCATTATAAAAAATATTCTAGAAGACTGCATTCAAAAAATAAAAGGAGGTATGATAAGAATTAAAGATCCTGATAAAATAATAAATAAAATATCGTCAAGCAAAGATTCTTTAGGTAACTATAAAAACAGTATAAAGGATATAAGAAAAGAAATACAATATATAGAAAAGCAAATCAATGCTATCCAGCTTGATATCAAAAGTATACAAAATGAAAAACTCCAGAAAGAAATAAGATTAGAGGAAAGCAAAAGTCATTTAGGCGCACTCCTAAAAAAGCAGGAAAAAACAGAGAACAAAATAAATGAAATAACATTTAATATAGCTGAAGAATTAAAATTGCGAGATATCAGTCTAATCTCTCGGGTTCTCTGTTAACTCCTCAGATAGCAAAAGATAAAAAAGTAAGGTGATTAGACAATAATCAGACCAAAAAAGCTTAAAAATTAGCTAAGCTCCGACGATAAAAAAGAACTTATTTTTTGCTAATTTCCTCCTTTATAGAAGATAACTACTTTACAAAGCTAAGTAGATACATAAAAAAGATAAATTTATATATGAAAAATACATAGCTTTATTAAGAAAAGAGGATGTGATAATTTTAAGATGATAACCAATACATTAGCTATGGAGTTAAAATCTTTTGAAACAGATTTTATTTTTTTTCAGGACAAAAAAGCAGATTTAAGAAAACATTTTTTGAATAAGTTTGTTGCAATTAAAAGAGAAGAGATTATCGCCTCTGGAAATTCTATAGAAGAAGTGAATAGAATATTAGAAAGTAAAAATATAGACCCTGCAAAAACTGTCATAGAATTTGTCCCAGAAGAAGAAGGCGTAATGGTTCTATAAGATGTTTAAGATTCCCTTATTTAGTGGAAAAAGTTTAGGTTTTGAAAGAGATATGGTAACTTTTTCTATTAAATATGGCAATTTTCCTAATCTTTTTTGTAAGGGTATTGTTGATACAGGTTGTCCATTTACAATAATCAGCGAAAGTTCTATAAAAAGAACAAGAATACCTTACAACTCCAAACCATCTAAATATAATGTTCAACTTGGAAATATTAATATGGATTTAAGAGAGTTAGGTATTTGTGAA
>CAYIGH010000056.1:0-3768 GCA_964362915.1 Candidatus Woesearchaeota archaeon
AATTTCTTCTGATGGCGATTTTGTGCCTGCAATTCAGGCAGTAAAAGAAATTGGTAAAAATGTTGAAAATATTGGTTTTGAAAATAGAGTTTCTTATTACTTGCAACAGGAATCAGACAAATTTGTCAAATTAACGAAGAAAGAAGTTGAGGAGTTTTTTGATTAATTCAAAGCCCCAACCCCCAAAAATAAAACAATACTGCGATAATTTCTCTCATTAAAATTGGAAACCTTTAGTTTCCCACCACCAACCCCCCAGACCACCCGCGCACACTCATAAACGCCTTTGAATTTTTAACAAAATTCTCGGGGACATTGCACTTGTTCGCTCAAATCGCTCACTTATTCTATAATTTTATTTTGGTGAGCGACTTCTGTAAATGTCATACAATTTAGGATGTGAAAATATTTTCTCTGGAGATGAAGATTCTGCGAGAGAATATTATAGAAAAGCAAAATCTGCAATAGAAAAAGGCAATTATGAATTGATTATTCAACCTTCATTCTTTCATTAACGAAAAAGATAAAAATATAGCGAGAGACTTAAATTTTTATCCAAGCTATTTAATTCTCTCGAATATAGTAACTGATAAATTGAGGAAATACTTAAGTCAGTTACTATAGATTGAAGTTTTTGGGCATAATATAAAGCAGTTCCAAACTTATTAAAAAGACAAAACAAAAGTGTTTTAAAGAAGAAAATACTATTAAGATCATAATAAAAGAGGAAGAGATGGTGTTATTTCCGTTTAAGAAGAAGAACTCGCAAAAATTATCTTCAACAATTGCTATGCTTATTGGAGCAATATTTATGATTTCAACACCAATTATCAAATTAGGAACAGGTTTGACTATTAGTGGTTTTGTTTTAGGAATTATTATTGCGCTTATAGGATTTGTCTATTTCTTAGATGTTCAATGAATAATGGCAGATGAAAAAGATAAAGAGAAAAATATTAAAGATTTAGAATATAATCATCTTCTTAACAAACAAAATATTTTTTTAGGTCTTATTGGAACGGCAATTATATCAGTTGTTTTAACTGAGAAAATACCTGAAATTTTAAATGTGACCAAAAATGAACTTTTACTCTTTTTATTTGCTATCGCGGTCGGGGTTTTGTTATATTTTGGGAAGAAATTAGAAGATAAAACAAACGAAATAAGAGAATTATAACATTCTAAATTGCAGAGAGCCTAGTTGAAAAAAATGACAAGAATTAGCATGATATAAGCTAAATGTGTTAAGTTAATTATTAAAGGGTGTTAACATGAATTAGATTTTTTATCATACTAATATATTTAAATTGCAATCTTCAGAATCTTTTATGGAAATTATTCCATTGACTAAAGACTATACTATTGCGAGAGCTGATGAAATTTTAGCATTGGAGCATAATTGGAAAGAAATTGGCGATGATGTCTGGACAATTGATAATCTATTATATGAATTGCCGATGAAATGGGAATTAAGCCATGCTGCCTTATATGAGGGGAGGATTGCTGGCTATCAAATTGGCTCTTTACGACAAGGAAATGCTTTTTTGAATAAAATAGTTGTTGATAAAGAGACAAGGGGATTGGGAGTTGGTAAAAAATTATTAAGAAGTTTTTTAGAGAAATGTTCTGAAAAAAATTTGAAAAGAGTAAGATTTAGAGTTAGAACAGATAATCCTGCTATTTCTTTTTATGATAAACTTGGATTTAGGAAAATATCTGAGATTGATTATGGAAGAGCAGATGGGCTGCCTAGTTATTTTTATGATAGTTTAATTGAGGAGATAATTCAAAATGTATAAAATAATCCCTCATTCCCGGCCTTTTGTGTCGCAAGAAGATATAGAAGTTGTTGCAAGACAAGTTGAGTTAGGAATGCATGCATCTGGAGATATTACAAAAGAATTTGAAGATAAATTTAGCAAATTTATTGGGATTCAATATGCAAAGGCAACTAATTCAGGAACAAATTCTTTGCATTTGGCTTTGTTGTCTTTAGGAATAAAAGAGGATGATGAAGTTATGATTCCTAGTTATATATGTGCAAGTGTTTTAAGTGCTGTTAATTATACTAGAGCAAGGGCTGTTTTAGCTGATATTGATCCTGAATTTGATAAAAAAGGATATAATATTTCTGCTAGAACAATTGAATCAAAAATAACAAAAAATACTAAAGCAGTTATTGTTCCACATATGTTTGGAACTCTTGTTGAGATAGATGATATAAAAAAATTTGGAATTCCTATTATAGAAGATTGTGCGCATAGTTTGGGAGCTGAATATAAGAGGCGAAAAGTTGGAAGTTTAGGAGATATGAGTATTTTCTCTTTTTATGCCACAAAAATAATTTCTACAGGATCTGGCGGGATGGCTGCAACTTCTAATGACAAAATAAGCGCAAGATTAGAGGATTTAACACAATATGACGAGAGAGATAAATATGGAATTTCATATAATTATAGTTTAAGTGATATTCAATCTGCTTTAGGGATTAAACAGCTTGAGAAGTTGCAGAGCTTTATAGAAAGGAGAAGATTTATTGGGGAGAAATACGATAGAGAATTTTCTAGAGTAGGATTGAAAATTCCTCCAAAATTGGAAGGGAGTTTTCCATTTAGGTATATATTAAGATTTTCTGATAAAAAAGAAAGAGATAATATAAAAAATAGACTAGCAAGGGTTGGGGTAAAGACTGAACTGCCCATATTTCGACCATTACATCAATATTTAGAATTGGATAAAAAAGATTTTGAGGCAACAGAAGATGCATATAATACTTCTTTATCATTGCCAATTTATCCTGCTCTGCAAGATGATGATATTGATTATATTATTAAAAGAATGTATGAGGTTATTTGATGCGAATAGATAGTGAATTTATTAAAGCTATATTTTTTGATTGGGGAGGGGTGTTAATAGAACATCCTACTAATAATATTTTAAGTTATTGCGCTGGAGCTCTAGGAATATCAAGAGATAAATTAATAGAAGTTTATCAAAGATATCACATTTCTCTTCAAACTGGAGAAGCTGATGAGAAAGCCCTATGGGAAGATATTTTAAGATCTGAGGGCAAAACAATAAACCTGAAAGAATCCTTATGGCAGGAAGCGTTTTCTGCAGCGTATTCTCCGCGAGAAAACATGTTTAAACTTGTGAGAAGATTAAGGGGCAATGGGTATAAAGTTGGACTTATATCCAATACAGAATCTCCTGCTGCGAAATTGTTCTTGGAAAAACATAAAAATGAATTTGATTCTACTATCTTTTCTTGTAATTTAGGTATAATAAAGCCATATGCAAGGATATATTACAAGGCATTAGAGAGTTTGGATGTCTTGGCAGAAAAATCTGTTTTTATTGATGATCTCGAAGAAAATATTAAGGGCGCTGAAAATATAGGGATGAAGGGTATTTTGTATAAGAGTTATGAACAAGTTATAGATGAATTGAGGGGAATTGGTGTTAGGGCTGATTCTTAACTTAAAAATTGAAGCTAGTTTATTTATTCTTCATTCTCTACAAATCTTTTCATGTGCAAGACAAAAAACTCTGCATTTTTAAGTGACTCTTCAGCAGGAGATTTATTTGCTTGAGGTATTGTTTCATAAGTAAAATTATGGCTTTTATTACGCTCATTTTTTATTATATCTAATAATACTTCTGCTTTTATTTTTACATCTTCATAAATTTTAAGCAACTCTTCTTCTATAACGCCTTCTTTTGCCAATTTCTTAAATTCAAAATATACCTGCTGATGCTGTCCCTGTG
>CAYIGH010000057.1:0-2983 GCA_964362915.1 Candidatus Woesearchaeota archaeon
AATGAAGCTTTTGCTCTTGTCCAACTTCATAAATCATTTTTACACTTTTATATTTCTTATAACGGTCTATGGCTGCTGTAATATCTCTTGTTGTATAAAGGGTTGTTCCATCAGATTTTTTGATTAGGCATACTCCGAGATTATATTTTTCTAAATCAACTATCTTTGCGCCATCGCTAATTTCCAGGAGGTTTTTGTTCTCTAATTCTTTAATCGTGCTCTCCATTTTATTATTGTATAAAGATTCTCCTGAAATTACATCGAATTTTATGTCAAGAAGAGTATAAAGTCTATCGAATTCTTTTAAACTGTATTCTTTAAATTTCTTCCATAGGAGAACAGATTCTTTATCTCCCTGTTCTAGTTTTTTAAACCAGCTGCGTGCCTGTTCTTCATGTTCTTCTTTGTTACCTTCAATATAAAGTTTCAACATGTATTTAATAGGGTCTTTTTTTAACTGATTTTCAGAGCCTATTTTTTTATATCCTGCAATTAATTTTCCGAACTGAGTGCCCCAATCGCCTAAATAGTTTATCTTTATGGTTTTGTATCCTAAAAATTGAGATATTTTTGCTATTGAATTTCCTATTATTGTTGACCTTAAGTGACCTATACCGAAAGGCTTAGCGATATTTGGAGAAGACATATCAATTACTATTTTCTTTCCTTTGCCTTGATTTGATGAGCCATAGAGGTCTTTTTCTTTCTGAATTCTTTTTAAGGTTTCTTCTGCTAAAGCAACTGTGTTTACAAAGAAATTAACATATGCGCCTGAAGATTCGATTTTCTCAAATTCTTCTGATTTTATTTTTTGTGCAAATTCCCGTGCAATTTCATTAGGATTTTTTTTTAGAGTCTTTGCTAAGACAAAACAAGGAAATGCATAATCACCTAGTTTTGAATCTTTTGGGATTTCTATGAGCCTTAAAGTTTCTTCCTTTGAAATAGATGTTTGTTTGGCAAGTAGAGAGGCTATTTTTTCTTTCATAGATGTAAAAAGAGAAGAGGATTAATAAAGTTATTCTTATTGGGCAGTTAATTTAGTACCGCAATCAGTGCAGAATTTTTCATTATCTTCAATGAATTTTTTGCATGATGGGCAGTTTGTTAGAGGGACGAGCATTTTGCCTCCGCAATTTGGACAGAATTTTTGGCTCTCTTCTCCGCCTCTTCCACATTGAGAGCATTTAGGCTGCGGCTTCTTTCTTTCTATCACTGTTTTATATCCATAGCGTTTCCCTGAAACTAATGCTGAAAAAGCATCTTCTACAGAATCTGGATTTTGGAACTTGCGCAAGTCTATATTGCTTCCCATTTTACCTCTTTTTTATTTTTTATTGACTTTAATTGGTTAGACTATAATAATATGTTTTATAAATATTTTGATTCTGGGTATCTACTTACCTTTGTAAAGTAAATCACTTATAAAATTAATTGGATTATCTGATTGTAGTTTTGCTGTCTGCAAAACTGATAATAAATTAGCAGTTATCTCAGCTCCATCCTTGCTTCTGCTTCCATTTGATATTTTTCTTATTACAACTGCATGCCTCAATCCTCTTTCTGCTCTGTTGTTTGTTGAATCAATTTCAGAATTATCAACAAACCTGAATAAATCTTCTCTATGGCTTCTGCAAATACTTTTTACAAACTTATAAACTTCAGATGATTTATAATCTCTAGATGCAATTAAGTCAATCCAATGTAAAAGAGCCTCTTTCTTTTCATCATTCTTTGCTTTTTCATAAATATATTTCATTCGTTTATGGATGTATTTTGCTTCATCATAATGTTCAGCCAAATCTTTTGAGTTTCTCAAAAGATGAGTCCAGCATATTTGTTGTTTACATTCACTTACTTTTGCAAGCTCGTTATAAGCTGAAAATCTATCGTCAATTATCATTTTTCCTTCCTGATTGCCTAGAATCTTGATCGGAACTTTACTACTTCTTCTCTTATTGACAACATATAATGCAACTTCTTTATTAATAAAAATCCACAGCCAATTATTTTGTCCATTAACTCTCCATGACGTTTCATCGATATTTTTTACTAATGCTTCTTTAATTTTCTTCTCTAATTCTTGATAATAATCTCCAAAAGCAGTTTTCAACTGCTTTAATATTCTATAAATTTCCCCATCACTAATTTTTATTTGGAATATTGTGTTTAAAATTGAAACTATTTTATTGCTTGGAACTCTCGAATCTAATTTCAATGCAAGAACAAAAAGCATTAATCTTAATCCGAATCTTGCATTGGGCAATGCATCAGTAACTTTTGGCTCTACAATTTTATCACAATTTTTACAATATCTTCCACAAATTATATTTTCTGTATTTTTTGTTTTAACTTCGATGTCGGTTATGCATCTTTTTCTTTTCCTTTGGATTTTACTTAATTTTGTTCCGCAATCAGGGCATTCTTTTGTGTCCCATTTTTTCACTTCATCAATCTTTTTAGGAGTTTCTCTTGAGACTCCTTCATGCCCTTCTTTTTGTCCTGATTTGTGGTTATAGCTTCTCACATCTTCCTTTACAAAAGAAGGTCTGGATTTTTCTTTTACTAAACTTTCAAGTTCTTCGATTCTCTTAGTTAGAGCAAGAATAGTTTCTTTTAAGAACTTATTTTCTTCCTCTAGCTCTTTTATCCTCTTTTTTAGTCCCATTTTCTAGTATGATTATATAAACATCTTCTCCAAGATACCTCTTAGGAATATCAACTTTTGCCCCCGTTCCATACCAAGTAACTTTGTTTCTCAAGAATCCTTTTATTCCTCTAATTTTAAGCTCTGTTTTAGGGGTTATATTGATTATTTTCATACATATATAATATGTATTAACTATTTATGCATTATTATACTCTAGAATATATATAAAATAACTTTACAAAGCTAAGCTCTTACGCATATTCCTATCTTCCCAATTTCTCATATATCTTTCATCAAAACTAAAGCCATAATTAACATTATTTTTTCTAGCAG
>CAYIGH010000058.1:0-2465 GCA_964362915.1 Candidatus Woesearchaeota archaeon
CAAAAAATGCTTCGCACTTTTTCTAACAAAGGTTAAGAGGTTCGTTATCACTCACCCAAATTTTTCTGATATCTTTTATGGAATTACTTTTTCGCCATTTTCCACATCTCTTCAAAAAAACTCTTATATCTTTCGGCAATCGCAGGAGATTGAATAACAACTCCGCTTGGATTTGTAGACCATACATATGTAACTACATTATTATTATATATCAATATTGCGTTCGGTATATGCCCTTTAAAATAACGCATTTTAATTAATTTTGTTGTAGCGATTGTTTTTGAAACAATGTCCTTGATTTTTATATGGGCTAATAATTTTACTCTCACACCTCTTTTTTCTCTTCGCCTATGAAAATTCATGATAAATGTCATAAATTCTTTATTTTGAACCGCCTCCGGCTCTGCTGCAATAGCATAATATTCTTCCCCCCTTTTTAATTTATAGATAACATCGCTATAAATTGTTTTAATCCCTTTAATTCCTTCATAAACAGTAGCTATTTGTGAAACTTTTGCAGAATGTTGCTTTTCTTTAAGAACTGGCAATATTTCCCTTAATTCTTTCTCTTTTTCTTCCAGTAAACTTTTTTCTCTTCTAAGATAATGAAGAATATTTTCTGGATCAGCAGATTCAAAATATCTTGTATTCTCCTTAATGACGAATGAGACCAATCCTCTATTCATCAAACGATCCAGCATTTCATAAACTTTAGAACGAGAAACTTTCGCCTTTTTGATTATTTGGCCTGTCGTACTTGAACCTAACTCTAATAAAGCAAAATAGACTTTAATTTCTCCTTTGGTTAATCCTATACCTTCTAATAATTCTGTCTCTTTCATTGTCCCCTCCGTAGGGAGAGATAATATATAAATATTATGTTAGCGATCCTAACATAACTAAATTGTTTTGGGAGGAAATAAAATGGGACTTGAAGATAAAACAGAAGGCAAAAGTAGCTCTAAAGATAGCGGGAAAAGCGCATCAAAATCAGAAAGGTCTTATGCTCCGGTAGAATCAAAAGACTCGGATGCGCCAGGACCTATGGGAGAAGCATACCGAGCTATGGAATCTTATGAAGCAGGTCAAAAGTATGGCGATAAAGGAACAGAATAAATAAAATTCTTACGAGAATTTTTTAATCTTCTTTATTATTATATTTATTTTTAAGAGTTGTGGAGATAGCTAACATCCAGAATAGAAAACTTTATATATATTGTATCTAAATGTATACATATGTATCAAAAAAGAAACAAAGAGCTTGATGTGATTTCTCTTTATAGCGGGAAATATAAATCTAAGTTTTATTTAAGGCAGATAAGCAAACTTGCAAAACTTCCTCTTAAAACCTGCCAAAATATCCTCATCATTCTTGAAAAAAATAGGATATTAAAAAGCAAAATTGAGGGGAAAAATAAATATTTCGGCCTAAACTTAGATAATATCCAAACAAAATCAATTCTGCTTCAGGCAGAGATACACAGGACAAATATATTTTTAGAGAAATATCCTCAATTTAATATATTTTTAAAAGAAATTAAAACTAATATCCCACTCGTTATTTTTGGAAGTTTTGCCAAATTAACAGCAGATAAAGATTCGGATTTGGATTTATTGATTATCTCAGAAAAAGAACAAAAACTTCCCTTTCATTTATTGCCCTATAAAGTTCATGAAGTTAATCTTCCAGAGAATTCTTTTATAAAAGCGATGAAAGAACAAGAAACTCTGATAAAAGAGATAGAAGAAAACCATATAATCTTAAATAATCACTCATTTTATGTAAATATAATGTGGGAACAGTATGGAAAGTAAAAAACTTGCATGGTGTTTTAAATTAAAAGATGGATTAAAAATAGTCGAGCCGAATGAAAGATTATCAAAATCTTATTTGGAACAGGCGAAGTCTTCTTTGCTTAGAGCAGAAAAAGATTTGAATGATAATGACTTTCTTTGGGCCACTGTTACAATTTATTATGCGGAATATTATGCCCTTTATTCTTTTCTGCAAAGAATCGGAATAAAGTGCGAAAATCATGTTTGTTCAATTCTAACAGTTACTCTGCTTTTAGGAGAAGACAAAACAAAAACAATAAATCTGCATAAAGACAAAAGAATAGACGCGCAATACTATATGAAAGTAGACCAAGAGATTAAAATAAGGGCAATGGTGCAGGAAGCAAAAATATTTGTTTCAAATTTTGATGAAATTGTTTCCAAATTAGCAGAAAATGAAGTTAAAAATTACAGAGAGATTATTTCTAAAAATAAGTAGTCTTCTTTTTTAGAAAAAAAGAAGCAAAAAAGCGGGCGATTTCACTCATTAATTAGATTTTAGACAAACCTTCCCACCATCCACTCATCTGTGACTCACGAGGACTTTTTGAAAGTCAGCTCGTGTTTTTCTTTCAGAAAAATCCCTGAACAGCAGATTAAGAGGTAATTTCTTTTTGCTTTCGCAAATC
>CAYIGH010000059.1:0-2421 GCA_964362915.1 Candidatus Woesearchaeota archaeon
TATTTTCACAGTTTCAGAAGGTTCAATAACAAAATATCTAGAGCCAGCCATATCACTGTCAGAGAAATACAATCTTCCAGCTTATCTAAGACAAGTTTTAGAATTGACAAAGGACAGAGTTGAAGGTGTATTTGGCAAAGAAAAGGATAAGCAAGAAGGTTTAGGTAGATGGTTTGGATAGGAAATTGGATTTGATTATTTTAACATTTTCAGGATATCTTTAAATCTTGTCTCTACTTCTTTTGAATCATCTTTGTCTAAGGGGATACAATGTCCAATTGAATTTCTTGTGGGGATGGCGTTTCCAACCTTTAACTGAAAATTAGCTTTATTTTTCTCATAGATATAAGGTTGAAATTTTGACCAGTTAGTCTTGGATGTTATTATCTCTGATAATTGACCTAAATGGGTATGCTCCAACTCATCTTTTCTCTTAGCACCATCATAAGGATAGTCCCTTATAGCTTCAGCCACTTTTCGTTGAATATCAGAATTGACTCCTATTTTCCACCAAGTATTAGTTTGACCTAACACAGTTCTTATAAAATTCCTCAGAGTATTTTCAGTAATATAAAGCCAGACATACGCTTCAGACATTTTTTCTACGGCATCAACACCTTTAATTGAAGTTATTTGTTTAGCATATCCAGAAACCTTTAATGCTCTCTTCTTAACTTTATTAAATGTTTCTTCTTTGTTTTCATTTTTATCTTTATTTTCTGATATAAGACTTGAGGAAATCTCTGCAGATTTGTATAGGTTCAAACCCCTTATTTCCTTAGTTTTTACCCAAAGATTATTATTTTTTTCAACATATCCAAATTTTCTTGCACGATTCAATACTAAACTCACGATAGTATGATGTACTTTAACTTCCTTAGAAATATAAATATAATCTTTATTTTTTGCAGCTTTAAGAATTTCTAATGCTTTGCCATGTATTTTCAGCAATGACTTAAGATTTTGAGCAAGTGTTGTAGCGTCATCTGCCATTTTTAAATCACTTTTCTATAGAACTTTCCTTCTTTTATTAATAATCCTTCAGATTCCAATTTTTGCCAAATTTGAGAAATCTTTCCTGCTGCAAATCCAGTCATATTTTCTATTGAAGATCTCTTATTACCAGTTACCTCATAAACTTTCTTTTCATCTTCACTTAATTTATAAATCATTTCTGAAATTTTCTGTTTTACTAAAAACTCCAACATTTCTCTTGTTTTCTTTATATCTTCAACTGTCATTTTTCTTTCTTCCTGCAAAAGAAACTCTCTTTCTTAATGTGCTCTCACCACACTTCAGTAATTTTGCAACTTCAGAATTTGAAGCCCCCACTTTAGCTGCAATTAGAATTAATAAATCTCTGATTTCCTCAAACACCTTGGAGTTGTTTTCTTTATATTTATTATCATTTTTTTGTTTTCTCATTTTTCTTTCTTTTATGCTTAGTACCTGCTAGTATATGCCTTATAGTGCTTCCATCAGTGCCTAATACTTTTCCAATCTCCTCAGATTTTATATTGGACTTAGATAGTTGAAGAATTATCAGAGATTTTATTTCTTCAAGAAGTTTTTCAATTTTATCTGTCATTTTCTTTTCCATCCTTTCGTATCACGAACATTTTTTATTCCTATAAGAGGGCTTATTTCATCAGATGTTAGTCCTGCCTTTTTAAGCAAATATATTTTTTCATCTTTATCTTCGATGTCTTGCACAGCTATTACTGATGCAATTTTATCAAGCTTTTTGCAAATTATTTCAAATTGTTTTTTATCCATTTTATGCTCTTCTTTTTGCTATGCTCTTCTCTTTTGCTACATGCCCGGGAGAAGTTCCTAGAATAGATGCAATCTCCGATGTTTCAACACCTAAATCGCTTAAGAGTTTTATTTTATCCTTGAAAGTTTCTGGTTTTTCTTCTATCATTTGCAGGGCTATTAGTATGCCTAGTTTTGAATTTATACCCTCAAGTTTTTTTATTATTTCATCAGTCATTTTTTCTCCTTGTTTAATTTTGCGAACATTACTGATATGCTGTTTGGAGTAGAATTAAGGATATTTGCGATTTCCTTGTACTCTAATCCTGCTTTCTTCAATATTCTTACTTTATCTAACATTTGGGCGTCTGCTATATTTGGATTCAAATTAATGGAAATCAATGCATCCATCCTACTTAACATTTTTTCTTCATATTCTTTACCCATTTTCTAATAACCTCATTGAGTTTTACCCCCGATATATGAGTTATCAGATAGATGAATGGTAGTATATAAACTTTTCTGTTTTAGAGTGTTTAACAACCATTAAACTCACTTTTAATTACCATTTAATCAATGTTAAATTATGTTGATAAAAGAAATCCCAAATTCTAAATCTTCGCCTTAACTATATTCTTTGCACCGCAAGCTGTGCATTTTATATAA
>CAYIGH010000060.1:0-2389 GCA_964362915.1 Candidatus Woesearchaeota archaeon
CTTTCCCTTGATAGTCAAGGCGCAAACGGTCAAATTTCAGCGTCCTTGACTATAGCTTAATTTTAACCCTGCTAAAATTTCTTTTTCGTTAATAATATCAGGGATGAAGTAATCTCTCCATAACATACAAAACCTCTTTTTCAATAAGCCTCAAAATTTATAACTGCCTGCACTTAAGAAAATCTCTTATAAGACAATAAGCGGTTACTATTATATCGGTCACTTTTAGCCAAATCTGACCGATATAAACCGACAGATTTAAAAAGATAAAAGATGACACTGAGGGCGAAGAGGAAATAGAAAAGAAGAAGGTCATATACATTCCATTATGGAAATGGCTTTTAAATAAGAACAAATAATAAAAATGAGAGAATTCATTTATTATTCAAGAACAGCGCCAACATCAGGAAATTTTCCCCTAGATGATTTGCAGAAAGCAGGCAGAATAGATATAGCAATCCATGTAATTATAGCTACATTTTTTCTTAGCCATAAAATAAGGCCAGATGCAAAATTAAATTTAATTTTTGCAGGTCCGCCTGACCCATCCAAGCATATAGAAATGGCTCCAGTTATAGAAGGCGAAACAGGCATAGATAAAATATATCTTAGCAAGAAAGACGTATCAGGAATATTAAAGAGAATTCTCTATAAATATAAAGAAGGACAGAGAAGGGAAGTTTTTCCGGGCTATTGGATTCAGAAAAAAGGATTTTTAGAATTAGTAAATGATCTAAATAAGCAGGGGAGAAACCTCTATATTTTAGACCAAAAAGGAGAGGATATAAGAAAAGTAGAAATAAAAAAAGACCCTATTTTTATATTAGGAGACCATAAAGGTCTGCCTGCTAAAGAGCTAAAAAGATTGAAAAAAATCTGTATTCCAGTAACTTTAGGAAAAAAAACATATTTTGCATCACAAGTGGTCGCGGTAGTTAATAACGAATTAGACCGAAGAGAAGATGAAGGTTTGTTAGAATAAATATTCATTATAAATTTCGCTCAATAACCTGCTAATCCTGCGAACTTTATAATCGCCATATTTCTCAGGAATTATAAAATTGGGAGGAGATTGCATTCCTCTTCTTACACAAGCTACAAAACAATAACTATTAGATGTGTTATGCTCATTTTCTAAATCAGCACCTTTATAATAATTGTCCTTTTCAATACCTACAAAGAAAAGATAAAAATCCCTATTATTAGGATTTTCCACAATAAACTCTTTAATGAATTTTTCTTTAGCTTCCTTGGCCTTCCTTAAACCATTATGCATAGAATATTAATTAAGCATTATATTATAAATATTTTTATTATTAAAAAAACTGTAATATCCTACAATAACAATAATTATAAAGCCCCAAATTACTAATGATAACCATGGTAAAGGGCGCTGCAATAAAATTTACTTCTTATCAAGAGTCTGTAAATAAAATATTAAACCTGCTAAAAGCAGGCACAGAATTAAAAAAATATGATAAAATAATATTAAAGCCGTATGTAAAAGATAAAGAATCCTATACGCCAGCAGGTTTTCTTGAAGCTGTTGTGCAATTTTGCATTCAGAATAAAAATCCTGTTACCGAGATATTTATAGCTGAAGGAGTTGACGGCATGGATACAATAGATATATTTGAAGAAATTGGCTATAAAACATTGGCTGAAAAATATAATATAGGATTAATAGACTTAAATGATGCAGAAATTGAAGAGATTCTAAATGGCGAATTTTTAAAATTAGAATCAATAAAATATCCTAAAATACTTTTGGAAAGTTGTGTCATATCGCTTCCTATATTAAAGGAAGATGAAGAAGTTGAAATTGTAGATTCATTGTCAAATATGCTAGGAGCATATCCTTCAAAATATTATGCAGGATTCTTTTCTTTAAAAAAGAACAAAATTAGAAAATGGCCGATAAAATACTCAATTCATGATATCTTAAAATGCAAAATGCCAAATTTTGCAGTAATAGATGCCTCGCAGCAAGGGCAGATTCTAGCAGGCCTTCCTATTGAAATAGATAAGCAAGCAGCAAAACTCTTAGAAAAAGATTGGAAGTCTATCTCTCATTTAAGATTAATAGATGATTCATTTTCAGGAAAATTAATAAAAAAAGAAAATAAAGAACAGAAAGAAAATAAAGAGATTAAGACTGCTTAATCCCTCATATGAAAAAGACAATCTTTATACTATAGTCAAGGACGCTGAAATTTGACAGTTTGCGCCTTGACTATCAAGGGAAAGACGCACTATATTGGTAGAAAACTTGCGTCTTTCACTATATTTACAAAGGCCACTTAAATTAACATGGAAAACTTAAACATCCTAGGCAATTCAGGAAGAAAAAGAAAATCAATGTATGACCCTAATCTAGCAGAGCGAATCA
>CAYIGH010000061.1:0-2313 GCA_964362915.1 Candidatus Woesearchaeota archaeon
CTCAAGAAATCGGAGTTGTTTGATGATATATAAACTTATTATGCAAAAGTCAGTATTGCTTCGCCTCAACGAGTAAGATCGATTGATTCTCACTCTTGCAGACGCCGCATGCGCCGAGATCAAAGTACCAGCCTGGACGGATTTTGTATGGTTCTTCGATCTTCGAGAAAAGCGCCGCCGCCTCGTCGGGCTTCAATTCGTATCGCAATCCGCAACCGCGGCAGAAGGCGTACATAACCGCCCCCTCGCTCTCGAGCGGCTCGCGGAGCAATCCGGAGCGCGGAACTTTTTCCTGATTTCTTTTGGGCACTACTCCACCGAGTAAACCCTTTTTCCAGTCTTCCATTGTTTTCCCTCCATATGTACTCACTTATTTATCTCCCTTTTATCCAATTCGGTCAAGATGTGGCCTCTCACGAGTGCGGTGTACTTCTCCACAAACTCCGGGTACTCCTCATCGGAAGGGTCTATGCCCTCGTGCGGGACGAGTATTACAACGTCGGCTTTGTAGCCACCCGTCTTGCCTGTGTTCCGTGTCACATCGAGCGTTGCTCTGATAATCACTGAATCATTCTTCGGATCAGGAATACACTCAACAAACCCGTCGATACTGTGACGCTTGTCAAGGTGGGAACTAATTGCCGTGAAAAATCGGTACGCTGCATTGGGAACCCGATCCCTGAGTGCGGAATCCCCACGGAGCGATTTCAGTATGCTCCTGGGGAAAAATCGCCGGGGGTTCTCCGGGTCACCGAACTGGCTATCCTTCACAAAATCCACAGAGTCCTGGAAAGGCACATATGTGGAGATATCAGGGTGACGATCAAAGTACTCTTTCGTGTTGAGCTTCCCGAAGAGCTCCTCCTCGGCGATGCCGCCTGTGTACCCTGATCCTTCCCAACCCATAGTTCTACTTTACACCACACCTGCTCCAGAGGCGAGAGGTGATGCTCCCACTCCGAAAGAAAATACCTGCATACTTTCTGCTCGTGCAGTAGCCAAACATCTTCTTACTTTTTCCTCTTCCCTACCCACACCCGCACGGACATGCCGTCAACCGTTGTCGCCGCCTCTGCAATAAATCTTTTCGGAGTGCCGAAAGTGAGTGTTGCGGCGCGCACCTCGCGGCAGACGAGCGCCCGGTCGCGCGTGAGGATGAACCGGAGCTCCTCCGGAACCTCGACCGCGAGCGTGATGGTATCGCGTGGGCGAAGTTTCGCATCCTGCCGGAGCCCCTGCACCGCGCGCACGAACTCGCGCCGCCACCCCTCCTCGCGGAGCCCGTGGGTGATCACGGTATCGAGCGAGACCGGCTCTGCTGCCTTCGCATCGAATCGAATCTCCTTCACATTCACCTCGTCCCGAAGAATTTCGAGGAGTTTCTGCTTCCCGCGGAGCGCCGCGTCTTTGAGCGTAAGCGACGCGAGCGGCTGGCGCACCTTCACGCCCGCGGTCGCCCGGGCCGCGAGACCGGCGCTCGCTGCCTCCCGAACGTCCGCCATCGCGGCAATGAGCTTCCGGTCCGCCGCGCGGAGCTCCGGCGCCGCCGGCCATTCGGCAAGGTGCACCGAGTTTGTCTTTTGTTTTTTGTCTTTTGTCCCTTGTCCTACTGATTGCCACAGCGCCTCCGCGAAGAACGGCGTGAACGGCGCGAGGAGCTTCGCGGTCGTGGCGAGCACGTAGCCAAGCACCGCAGACGTTTCCCACAGGTCCCGCTCTGATTCCGGCTGTTGAAACCGCCGTCGCGAACGACGGATGTGCCACCGCGAGAGATCTCCGACAAACTCACCGATAGCCCGAGCGGCGGCACAGGGGTCGTAGACCTCGAGCGCAACAGTCGCCTGCCTCGTCGTCTCGTCCAGACGCGCGAGCACCCACCGGTCGAGCGCGGCCTTCGGCGCTGGCCGCGCGGAATCATTCGTGAGGGGCGCGCCGTACGTCGCGAAGAACACATAGGAATTGTAGAGAATACCGAACAGTTCCCTATTCACCGCGGCGACATCGCGCTCGTCGAACCGCTTCGGTTCCCCGGGCGGGTTCACGGTGAAGAAGTGCCACCGCACAGCATCGGCGCCGTACTTCTCGATCATATCCCACGGATTGACCGCGTTCCCCTTCGACTTTGACATCTTCTGTCCCGCCTTGTCGAGAATGAGGCCGAGCGATATGACGTTCTTGAAAGGCGCCTTTCTTCCCAGGAGCGCCGAAACGGCGAGGAGGGTGTAGAACCAGCCGCGCGTTTGATCCATTGCCTCCGAAATATAGTCTGCCGGAAAGGGAATGGCGCGCTTCGTCACCTCCTTCCCCTTCGCA
>CAYIGH010000062.1:0-2273 GCA_964362915.1 Candidatus Woesearchaeota archaeon
AGAAGATAAACTTTCTTTCTTGGATGCTTTTTAACGGCGTCTATTTTAGCACCAGAGCCAAGAGAGGCAATAATCTTTTCGTAAAGGCCAATGATTTCACCTTCAGGATAGAGTTTACTCTTCTCTATTTTACTATTATTAGTTAGTTCTAATTAGTAAACCTTATATACTATGTATACATAGTATACCAATGACAGAAATAACAATCTCTGCCAAAATCCCGAAAAATCTTGAAGAAGAATTGCAAGAATATATGAAAGTAGAGCATTTAGAAAAATCTTCGGCAGTAAGAAGATTATTATTTAAATCCCTCCAAGAATGGAGAGAGGAATATGCCCTTAAATTATTATATGAAAAAAAAGTAACTTTATCAAAAGCGGCTCAAATAGCAGGATTAGACATATGGTCATTTGTCGAAGAAGTCAGAAAAGCAAAGATTCAATGGGTAAGTGATAAAATAATAAAAAAAGATCTTGAAGCACTCAAATGAATTTTGTATTAGATTCGTCGTGCTTAATTTACCTTGGAAAATTAAAAATTCTTGAAAAACTAAGGTTAATAGAAGGAAATAAATGTATTCCGCAGGAAGTATTTAATGAAGTAGTTCAAAAAGGATTTAAGCGTGGAGATCCTGAAGTAAAATATATTGAGGATCTAATAGAGAAACAAGAATTAATTATAAAAAATCCAAAAGAAAGGTTAGAAAATACAGGAAAATTAAGTCCAGCAGATATAGATGTAATCTCTTTAGCAAAGGAAACAAAAGCAATTCCAATTATAGATGACGAAGAAGCTCGTCTGCTTGCCGAATTCCATGAAATAGATTATCATGGGTCAATATATTTATTAATTATTTTGGTAAATAAAAAAGAGTTATCAAAAAAAGAAGCCCTAGACTATATTGATGAAATGATATCATTGGGATTTTATTTATCTACTGAAGTATATAAAGAAATCACAGAGAAACTAAGATAATTCCTATAATCTTTTCCAACTGATTTCATAAAAACTAACATCTCTTTCTTCATCAACAATAGCAATTAATAAATTCTTTTTTGTAGAATGCGCGATTCTTACTTTAGCCGCGAAATCATGCCATTTTAAATTATCGTTTTCTTTAACCACGTAAACAATCCATAAAGCATGATCTTCTCCAGGTCTAATGCCTTTATCATAAACCCGAAAATCTGCCCCAAATTTCAGGGCAGTCTTAACAATATATCCTCTCTTCCTTAGATTAGAAAAAACAATATACTTGCTGTCAATATTTTTATCCTTTTTCTTAATTTTCTGCATTAGATCATCAAAATTTAACTGCTTGCTCCCAGAAAGAACTTCCATTTTTTCATTCTCAACTAAATACAGAGTTTCAACTGATAGATACTGTATTCTTCCTCCGTCCTTCTCGCCGAATCTAGATTTCTCATATAAACCAAAGGCCTCGCTAGAATTAGAAAAAATATTCTCTCCTGTAAATTGCGCCTTTATCATCCAATAAAGAATAAAATTATATATTTAAATCTAACACAAAACATAAAAAGGATATCTGCCTTGTAGAGATATGGGAAAAAAGTCTAAAAAATCTAAATCAAAATCAAGAAAAAAGAGCGTAAAACCCAAAAAAGGATGGGGCCGCTCTTATGGATATTAATACAATTCTTGTAATAGTTCAGCTAATAACAGTAATTGCCACTTTAATCTCTGCATTTTTACTCTATCAAAATCACATAAATAAAAGAGCTGCCAGATTATACTTTAAAGAATTGCTTCCAGATGTTAAAGAATTATTTGAAGGATGTAAAAAATAAATGGTTGGAATTAATTTATAGGAGTAAAAGATTATAAAACTTTTTCTCTAATTTTATCCTTAGCCTTATCCAGTGCAGAAATAGATTTAACTAAATATTGTGGATTTTCTCTTACAAATTCATACATTCTTTCTATAGTTTCTCTTTTATTTTCTGATTCTCTATAATCAAATACTTCTCTTAACAGCCAAGCCATTTTCTTTCTCTTTAATTGAGAAGTTGTTCCTAATAAAAAGGCATTATTATAATCTATTCCTAATGAATGCAAATATTGAACATTTGCTTTAATAGTTTCAGGAGAAATACCTAAAAGTTGTGCTTGCGAGGTTAATATATCCCTACCGGAATGTCTATCTTCATAATCTTGTCTCAATAATCCAACATGATGTCTATAATTCCTCTCTATAGTTTCTGGATCCCTTCCTAGCAAGTGAGCTTGAGAAGCAATCTTATCATCTTTCAATC
>CAYIGH010000063.1:0-2239 GCA_964362915.1 Candidatus Woesearchaeota archaeon
ATTAATTCAATCCAATCTTGAGATGCCTTTTTTTGTTTGGAAGTTATTTTAGTATTGAAAATTAATCTCTGAATCGTTTTGTCGCTGAAAAGAGTGTTTTGCATAGATAAATAATATAAATAATCTATAAAAACCTTGTTTCCCTACGAATTAGCGCCCTTTAACCTTACAATGTAGGTATGAACTTAAATTTAAAATGTAAAAGATTTATATATCTGTGATATTTAATGATAAAATGGTGAGAAAAGTTATGAAAAATAAGGCAATATATTTCCAATGTCCTATTTGCAAACTTTATTATAAAGATAGAGAATTAGCAGGAAGATGCGAGGAATATTGCGGAAAAAATAATGCATGTAATATTGAAATAATAAAAAATTCTGTGAGAATATGAACGGAAAAATAAAGAAGTTCTTTTTAGTATCATTATTAATATTTATATTTGCTTTTATCTTAAATTTTGTCTGGGAGTCTTATCACTCTATATTTTTATATAATTGCTGCCAATATATTGATACGCTTTCTTATCTTAAATTAATATCTTATGTATCTATCATAGATAGTCTAATTATTTTACTGATGTATTCAGTAGTCGGCCTTTTTTATGGCTCTTTATGGATGGAAGAAATTGAAAGAACAAGTTTTTATTTATTTTTAGTTTTGGGGCTCATTGTAGCCGCATTTATTGAATATAAGGCTATTTTTGTTCTAAATAAATGGAGTTATACTGAATTGATGCCTACTATATTTGGAATAGGGTTTTCTCCCTTGATACAATTAAGTTTTACAGGATTATTAACTATCTTAATTGTTAGAAAATTGGCAGATTAATTTAGAGAAGATAAATAATTAAAAAATCTGCCAACCATAGAAGCCAACTAATGCTAAAGAGATATTAAAAATTATGTTGCCTAATCCTAAGGGAAGCATAACTTTCCAATATGGATAATGTGCTAATCCCATAGAGACTGTTATTACATCGTTAGGGATTGGTATCATTGCGCCATATAGAAATAAAAAAATATAAATTAAAAATGAATTGCGGGAAAGGAGCCAATTGCATAATTTATCAAATAATTTTTTTATTTTATCAGGGATTACTTCTCTGCCGCTATATCCGATTAAATAAGAGGTTGAATCCCCAAGAATTATCCCTGTTCCTGATGATAAGCCCAAGAGTATAGGATTTATTCCTCCTGCTCCTAGAGTTATAACTAAAAGATAATAGGGAAGAGGGAAGAGAATAGAAGTCCCGCCAATAAATGCAACTATAAATGCAAGGAGATAGGAATTTTCTATACCTACTAATTCTACTATTTTAGCTGGAGAGAAATTATAGATTAGAATTGTCCATAGAATGAATAATACAATTAAGATAACAAAAGATATTCTTCTTTTTGATTTTAGTTCCATTTATAATTATTATGCAACAGACTTATTAATGCTTTCTCTTTTTTAGATTTTGTTTATATCGAGATGCTTGTGAAAACTATGTGTTAAGTCTAATAGCCAAAAACCTAAAATTCCCGACCACCCACCCTTGTTAAGAGAGGTTGCCCACGAGTGGCTTCGCCACAAATAGCTTCGAGCTTTCGCCCTCAGAGATAATTTATTTCAAAAAGCTTTTTAAAGAGGTTTTACATAGAAATAAGATGAGAATAAAATGGTGTAAGGCATATTTCTTAGTGACGCTGTTGCTAGTTTTCTCAATTTCTTTTGTACTTGCTCAAACTGATTCTACATCAGGAAGTGGTAGTGGAGGATCAGGGACAGGTTCTTCAATTGTTTATGGCAAGTCATGTACTTATATTTGGGATTCAACTCCTTATCTAAATAAAGAGGTGAAGATCACTGCAAGCATTAGTGACGCAAATGGCGTACAAGATTCAGATTCTGTTACTCTTAATGTAAAAGAGGGAATTACTAGTGGCACGGGTTCAGCTGGATATATGGATGGAAAAACTCTTGATATTCAGATTGTTTCACCCCAATCTGATGTTGCTCCTGGAGCTGTTGAAATTAAAATTGATGCAAAAGGACCTTACGAACTGAAAACATTAGGGCTTTCATTTGTATCGGGACAAGGTGGTGGAGGTTTCCAACTTTCAGATAGAAATTGCCTTTCTTATGGAAGCGGTAGTGGGGGGAGTGGTTCAACTACGCCTTCTTCAACAGGCAGTAGCGGAAGCGGTGGAGCAGGATATACAGCTCCTATAACTGAAGGTATAAAAGACAAATA
>CAYIGH010000064.1:0-2116 GCA_964362915.1 Candidatus Woesearchaeota archaeon
TAAGGTTTAATGCTAAAAACAAGATGGGTTTTTTCTAAAACATCCAAGATATTCCTAATTTGTTTAGAAGAAGTTTCAAGATGTTTTGCTAATTTTGCGTCTGATGTTCCCCCTGGACTTTGTAAAGCCAAAAAATAAATTATTCTTTTTATAATTGCTCTTGTTTCCGTATTAAATGACTGAATAACAAAAACGTCCTTTTCAATAACCCTCTCAACCATACTAAATAACCTTTCATAAACATTTTTTTCTTCAATCCCTAAACTAAAAGGCAAGTCACCAGATGTCAAAAAAGATGAAAATTCCTTATTCAGCGGTTTTCCTATTTGCAATACCTGTTTTATAAGTTTGTGTTCATTATCGATAGCTTCTTTTATTACCTTATTGTCCGCATTTAAAATTAGCTTTATTAAGCTATTACTCAATTCTTTATTAGTTTCTATGTTATATTTTAATAACAGATATTCTGAAAAATTAAGAGGAAATACTCTCTCTTTTTTAGCACGCCTCTCCAAATCAACACCCATTTCAATGTTTAGAGCTGATGAGCCAGTGATTAATAAAAAAATATTTTTTGATTGATCGTACATAATTTTATCAGCAGTGTCCCATCTTTTATCAAAATGTGCTTCGTCTATTAAGATAAATAATTTTTCATTTAACAAAACAGGGGTTGTTCTTAATATCTCTTCTATAAATACATTTATTACATCTGATATCGAAGCCCCTAAATAATCTTTAAGCTCATCTGTTGAAAAATAAAGAACTCTGTCTTGGCTAACATTCTGTTTCTTTGTTAAGAATTCATAAAGCTGTAAAAGCATAGTAGTTTTGCCAACTCCCCTCAATCCCGGAAGGACAATAATTCTATTTTCATATGCTTCTTTCTTCTCTTTAATGAAATCTTCTGCATACCCCTGTAATTTTATTGATGTTTGCCTAAAAGGAAGGGGTTTTCCATTAGTATTAATCTTGTTTTTAACAAAAAACGGGGCCTGAGCTAATTTGGCGTATATATACTTCAATATTTCTTCTCGTTTATCCTCATCCATTTTACTATCTCTTTCTTATTTCTTTTAGGAAACAATTATTTATAAATACTTATTTCTTTTAATAAACAAGTATTTTAGCCTTTTGATTGCTCTAAATTCGTTTTCGGTCTCTGGGTCTATTTGGGTAATCTGTTTAATTTGTTCTTTAAATGCAGAACTTGTAACTTCTAACTCTTCAATCTGCTTTTTTAACCATTCCATGCCGGTTATAGATTGCATATTTATTGAATAATATAATTTTATTTATAAATCCTGCGAGGGAATGTCAACTGTGTCAAGTGAATGGAATATATATATAATGGAGAATATGCTTTATTTGAATATTTCTTCCAGATAGATTATTATTGGCTCTCTCGTTAGAAAACATTAAAAACAGGCCACTGTTACAATATAAACATGGTCCAACATATAAATTCAATTGAAGAATTTCGTTCGTTATTAGATTATTATATCTCTTGTTTAGAGAAAGAAGACCTTTTATCCCTTACTTTCAACTTTAGATTAGATGGTAAAAAATTTCATTCAAATATCTTCAAAAAAGAACAGTTCTTCTTGGAGAAAAAAGAACAGATTGAAATCAAGAAAACTCCTGAAATTGAAAACATCTTAAAAAATTACAAACTTCTTCAAAGAAACATGCCTGTTTTCTATGGCTATCCTTTATTTGTGGATTCTAATGGAAATGTTAGCCCGGTTTTCTTTGTTGAAATCTTCTTTGAAGAAAAAGACGATTCAATTATTTTTACTAAAGAATCTGTTATTCCAGAATTCAACCATTACATCTTAACCAAGCACGATTATAATGTAGAAGAAATAAATAAAATTCGCTTAGAAATTGAGGAAGAAGATGACTTTATCATCAAACTTGAAAAAATAACAGACTTGCTTAATCTTGAAAAGAAAATTATTTCTCCAGAACTTGAACAAAAACCACTGATTGTAAGACCCTCGCCTCAGTTAATAAACAAAGCAATTCTATATTTTGGAGGGAGAATGGGCTTTACCAGAGGATTAGTAGATGAGTTACAAAAACTGAAAAAATTATCTCAACATCAATTAGAATC
>CAYIGH010000065.1:0-1888 GCA_964362915.1 Candidatus Woesearchaeota archaeon
GAAAAGGTGCTTCCAACCATAAGGATTGGAATGTTGAGCCCGCTGGAGCAGAATAAGCCAATAAAAGTTAGCGGGGTGGGCTGCACTTATAACGAGTGTATACCTATTAAAGATGGAGAATGCGGAAACATAACTAGGCCTGAAGAGTTTGCAGCCGGCAGTAAAGAGCCTGTTGACATCTACTTCAACCGGCCAAAGACAGCTGAATGCCTGCTCCCCATTGGCGAGCCAGGAACCTACACTGCAAAGTTCAATGTGAAGTACGACTTTGACGAAGTAGCAACATTCAATACTGTGTTTATGAGGGAGGACATAGCGGATGAGATACTGAGGGGCGGGGAAGACCCTGCAGAGCGCCTCCCTCCACCTTCTGCAACCTATGACAACGGTCCTGTGGAGATTAAATTCGGTCCTGTGGAACTGGGCACAATCCCGGTTACTGTTGACTTAACAAACAACCAGCTGTCAAGCAGCATAGAAATATCAGTAAATAACAGGCCAGAGTGGAACGGCGAGATTGACGAAATTAAGGAGCTAAGCCTGAGAGTGCCGACAGGGGTAAAGTTAAAGGTACCAACAGGAACAGAGTCAGAAAGCGACAGCTCATGCGATTTTGTAAATAAGGCAGAAGGACCAGCTAACACGTACGTTCCAAACAGCGAAGTGAGCACAACCGATATTGGCACAGGGAAAAAGTTCAGGTGCGGGCTAACAGCAAATGCTGAAGAGCTGCTCGGCGGAGCTGTGTGGGCTATCGGCAGCTTCGACGTCAAGCTGCACTTCACTTATTTAACGACAAAAACAGTCAGCGTTAAAGTCGAAAAGACTTGAACAGTCTAGATTTTTATGCAATTGAGCAATAGTGATTGCGATGAAAACACAATTTGTGCTAATCATTCTAACAGCGGTAATGATAATGTACGGCTGCGCGCACCAAAACAAAAATCCTCCCACGGAAAAAAACATCTTCACAGGCACCCAAGGCTTGGAGGTAAGCTTTTTTGAGGACTCAGTGCCGAAAAACACTTTTGACGAAACGCTACTGATACCTACGCTTATACTCGAGAACAAAGGAGCGGTTAATGTCAACAACGCCATCGTCACATTGCACTACGATAAAGACGTTGTTAAGCCGCAAGTGCCGAGCACGAACGTGCGGTATTTCTCAGCAGAAACTCCGCCCATAGACTTAGACGGAAAAGAAGTAACTCGAGGCAATACGGGAGAACGAGAAATAATGCAGTTCCCACTCACAACTGAAAAGCTGGTTGATGAAGAAAAAAGAGAAACAGTGTTCTCGGTTAGCGTTTGTTACGAGTACCAAACCAAAGTGAGCACGAGCGCTTGCATCGACACCTTGGCTCACTCTTTCAGCTTTCAGAAGCAGACAAAGCCTTGCAAGGTGCAGCCGATTCTTATGCAGAGCCAAGGAGCTCCAGTAGCGGTAACCAAGATTGAGCAAACCATGCAGCCAATAACTTCCGGGGATGGGAAAAGCATAGTCGCAGTAAAGCCAATCTTCAAGATATTTGTGACGAACGTCGGGAAGGGCTCAATCATTGACAAAGGCGACTTGGAGAACTACTGCACTGACAATGAAGGCACGGTAAAGCCAGCAAATATTATCATCTCAGCAATCCCCCGAGTGATTAAAGCTGCCCTACCATTTTCCCCTGATTTTAATCCATCTCCAATACCGACCCCGATTGCGATCACGTTCTTTAATGCGCCTCCAAGCTCTACTCCCTTAAGATCGTCCTGAGTATAAACTCTGAAATTTTCACTGCTAAAAATTCTTTGCATTAAGTTTGAAAGACTCTTATTTTTAGAAGCAATTACTGTCATAGTTGGTAATCTTTTTCCCACTTCAATTGCGAAATTTGGACAA
>CAYIGH010000066.1:0-931 GCA_964362915.1 Candidatus Woesearchaeota archaeon
GAGAAATTTAAATATATCAAATAGAATGGAAGAGCCAATGAAAGGCCTTTGGAATGCTCTCGGCCGCATGGATCCTGATGGTGATTATGTAGGCATATCATGGTACGAGCTGGATTCGGAAGATGATGCTAACCCTCAAATGAGGGCTGTCACAGCAGCATGCCTTATTGACGGTCTGGAATTGCATTATCTATTTAATGGAAATATCTTGAAAGATGCTTTTTCACAGCAAGGGGTTGAACAGCAAAATACACAAATGAAGGATTACGGTGATGTATGTATCTGTAGGGTACCGTCCAGATCTCAGAAAGAGGCAACAATCAGAACAGACAGCAGAACTCGGCAAGTATTGCATTACCACGACGTTCAAATTAGTAGATTGCCATTACAAACTAACAATAATCCTTGGCCAAACGTTAATATAGAAATTGAGTGTCCTGAAACAATACACAAAGTAAGACGAATTGGGGGGCTAGTGCCGATGTACATTGACGACCATGGTGTCGCAGGTATAGAAGTTGTAAGATTGCATAAACTTGCTATTGGAGATCCACTTAGGGTAAATTTGGTACCCGCATTTGTTTCAGAAATCGTACGATTCAGCGACAAATTAAAATACAATCTTTATGTAGAACGTAGCGGTAGAGGGTTTGATGTCAGACCGATAGGTGAAACAGAAAGATCGCACCTTATAATGAAACGAGTAGGTCAAATAAAAAAAGAAACACCATCCAGAAATCGTTTTGGAAGAGTTTTTACTTTACCAGAAAACATATCCGAAGAAGATATGATAAGACTTTCCGATTAATTATAGTCTAATCCAAGATTTCTCCTTTCAAGAAATCCATTTATTTCTATCTTTTATAAAGTTTTATTTTATAAGTAATCTCATGCCAACATATGAAGAATTGCGCGAAAGTGCTAAACGATT
>CAYIGH010000066.1:941-1761 GCA_964362915.1 Candidatus Woesearchaeota archaeon
TCTATATGTTTGATTTTAATCATACTTTAGAAGAAGGTAGTGAAATTGCTATCACGCATGTTATAAATTCGGCTAGGAGAATGAACGGATATACCGAAATTGATATTAATCAAGTTTTAGAGCTATACGGTCAGCCATTAGATGTATTCATTCGACAGTTGTGCACATGGGTAACCGATACAGAAAGTTTTTCATCTGAACTTGTTGAAAACTTATTCGAATATATAAGAGATTCCCGATGCATGAAACCTACTGGAGGAGCTGTAAATCTTTTGAGAACACTAAAAGAAAGAGGGGATTTTGTTTTTGTATTATCTGCAATCAGCGAAACTGTTATTTTTGATTACTTGGAATTGTTAGGCTTAAGAGATTATGTCATTGGGGCTTCTGGTTTAGGAAATTGGACAAGAATTTATAAAGAATTATTGAAGCAACCACTTTTACCAGATTATGTAAGGTCTTTTTTAAATCAACCTAATTCTGTGGAACAGTTTAAAGGCTATGTTGCTTATCTATGGGGCCGTCGTTTAACAATTGACCGTGATATAGACGGGAAGCTAGTACGGTTCGATAGACGTTTTTTAATAGGTGATTCTGAATCTGATGTGAAAGGTGCGATTTTAGCTAACGGATTAATAGAAGAAGAATGGAGGCACTACTCGGAACTTGGTGGTGTATATTCCCCTTTACCTAAAATAGAAAGCGTTCTTTATAATCCGCGAAATAAGCCAATTGGTACCAAACCAAATCATGAGATAGAGCATTTGCTGCAAGTTCTGGAACTTTAATCTTATTGAATTAATTATTGATTATATGCCTT
>CAYIGH010000067.1:0-1759 GCA_964362915.1 Candidatus Woesearchaeota archaeon
CTTTTGACAAGACCATTACCATGTGCAATCTCTATAATCTCTTGGAGTTGTCCATTATCAACTTCACCTGCACCTAGTGTCTTGAACCTTAATAACAATCTACCATTTTCTAAATATCCTATCCTTTGGATGTTCTTATCGTCATTCATCAACATAGGGACTACAATCCCTATCTTTTCATCAGAGTCAGCCACTTTCAGAAGTTCTCCTAGCCAATCTGGATAAACCTTCATGTCATTGTTCATCAGACAAACATACCTCCCCTTACTGATTCTTATACCAGCATTCATACCCCCCGTTACCCCCAAATTCTCCTTGTTTTTTACTATTTTTACATAAGGAAAATTTTCCGCCACATACTCTGTTGTTCCATCAGTCGACCCATTGTCTACTAGAATGGTTTCATAATCAGAAAATTTAGTTGACTTTAAAGATTCTAGAAACTTTTCAGTCATGCCCTTTCCGTTATAGTTTAATACTATAACAGAAATAAGAGGATCCTCCCCCATCTTTACCATCATTTAATATCTTGAGATAAATTTAAGAACTTATTAGAAAGATATTAATTTTCATATCTGTTAATATAGATTGAATAAAATGAAAAGTTTCAAAGCCTTCCTAAGGCCAATTTACAGAACTATCATCCCTAACATGTATTTAACAGAACTTGGAAAAGAATTAAAAGATTGTAAAAATGTTTTAGATTTGGGATGTGGTTCAAAATCACCAATAAGTAATTTTCCTAAAACCTTTTATGCGGAAGGAGTAGAGATATACAAACCATCTATAGAGCAGAGTAAAAAAAAGAAAATACATGACAAATATCACAACATCAACATGCTTAATATCGGAAAAAAAATCAAGCCAAAATCTTTTGACTGCGTTTTAGCACTTGATGTAATTGAACATTTGGACAAAGACGAAGGCGCGAGGCTAATAAATCTTATGGAAAAAATAGCAAAGAAAGTTTTAATAGTCGTGATGCCGAACGGTTATCTAGGACATTCCAATCCGGATATTGAGTATGATGAAATTAAAGAAAATCCCCATCAATCTCATAAATCAGGATGGTCGACAAAAGAGATGAAAGATCTGGAATTTAAAGTCATCGGTATAGGAGGTTTTAAATTTCTTAAAGGTGACTGTCCGAAACAAATAAAATGGAAGCCATGGATATTCTGGAAAATTGTTTCTGACTTATCAGCACTCTTTCTAAGAAATAAACCAGAATGGAGTTTTGAACTTTATTGTATTAAGAAAACAATCAATAAACTTAAATTAATAACTACTGAGTATGATTATGGAGATTATCAAGACTAACATAGAAGGTTTAGATATAAGAATAAATAAGGTAGTCAGAGATAAAAGAGGTTTTTTAGCTGAAATATCACGCTCAGCTAAAGACGATGATTTCCTAAAATTAGGAATACAGAATATTTACATATCAGTTGCTACTGAAAAGCAGGTTGCAAGAGGCGGACATTTCCATAAGAAAAATATTGAAAATTTTTTAACATTATCCGGGACTACTCTATGGTTATTTATCGATTGTAGAGAAGAATCCCCAACTTTTAATAATTTTTATAGTGTGATACTTGGTTCTGATAAGCCACAAATTCAGACTGGGATACCATACTATACGCACGAAGATTCTAAAATGGCACAAACCTTGATTCCACCAGGAGTTTATCATGTTTTTTGGCCTTTAACAAATGATAGTGTCATGGTCTTGGCGATAGCTTCAGAACCATTTAAAGAA
>CAYIGH010000068.1:0-1650 GCA_964362915.1 Candidatus Woesearchaeota archaeon
CACACAAAATTGCTATAAGAATCTGCTCCACAACGCTTTCCTGCCCTATGATAACCTTGCCTGCTTCTTTCTGAAGCTCGTCAAAAATCTGCTTATAATTCTTCATTAAAATCACCCTTTTTATTTTATTTTTAATTTTTTAATGATTTGTTTTTATTGTTTTGTCTATTTTCAAATTTGTTTATTTTGTGAGTTAATCTGTCTTATTAATTATTGTATTTAATTAATGTTTCCTATTTTTATTTATCCCTCAGCCAATTTTTTGAAATAATTCTTTACAAGCTCCTGCTGCTCCTGCGGAATGTTCTCTTCATAAGCCACAGTTTCCTTGACGATAAGCTCCTGCGGGAAAACAGTTTCAAATTTTTGCCGCTGCGCATCGCCCTCTTCCTTAACATTAACTTTAAAGTCAACTGGCTTGATCCTGATGTTCAGCTCTTTGTCGCCGAGCTTTGCAACATCATCTTTGCCGTAAATATCTTCGCTTGTGTTCAGCTTTGTCGCAACAAAGTTGCCAACTCCTTTTGGGCCTCTCTCAAATATGTCAGGCACTTTCTGCTTTGCAAACTCCAAAAGCTTTAGGTTTAAGGTTGTGGCAAATATCACCATGAATGAAAGCAGCACTACCCCAAATATCTTATAAGACAATGTTCTTGGGTTGATAAACATCGACAATCCGACATTCTTCATCTCGCTTGTGACTTCATATTCAAGCTCCTCGACAATCGGGTTGTCCATGCCTATGTTGTCTGCTGCTGTCCTTAATTTTTCCCTCAGAGGAGCGTATTTACTCTCTATTATAAGCGGCTTATAAGACTTGAAGCTCATATAAGAATAAAATCCAAGGTAAAGCAGAGCAGGCACCAAAGCCCACAACGGATGAAAATCAATTATTGATAATACCAGATAAAATATCAGGAAGACAATGGTTGTATTCACTATATTTTCAAATAGTATAATCTCGTTTAATGTCCTGTTGATTTCTTTAACTACACCTTGGAATTGTTTCATTTAACAGTTTCCCTCCTCTGCATCTGGCTTGGCTTTTTGAGTTTCTAAGCATGCAATCTCCTTTTCTAATTTATTAACATCAGACTTGAGGTTTAAAACCTGCCTGTTCAATTCCTGCGCAAGCTGAACCTGTGCAGCTAACTGATTTTTTGTATTTGTCAGCTCAGCCAAAGTTGCTGCTAAGCTTGCTTTTGTGCTTGCCAATTCAACTTCAAGCTTTTTTTTGTCAGTTTCAAGCTGGTCCCTCTCGCTTCTTACATCATCAAATTTTGTGCTTAAATCCTCTTCCTTCTGCTTTTTTAACTGAAGCTGGACGCTTGTTTCATTAAGCTGGCCTCTCTTCGATTCAAGCTCTTTGCTTACGCTTTCAAGCTCATTTAGTTTTATCTCGAAGCTTTTTGACACGTTCTTAAAAGTAGTCTGGTAATAAACTGTAAAGCCGCTGAACATCAGCAAGGCTGCAACTATCAAAAGAAGCAGTCCCACATTCACATCCCTTTTCATTACTGCCATTTTATTTTTTGTTTTTATTTTTAATATATTTTTTTATTTTGATATTTTATTTAATGTTAATTTTATTTATTCTGATAATGTTTTTTATCTGACATAACACAGCATTCTTTTTGCCATTATTTTATT
>CAYIGH010000069.1:0-1550 GCA_964362915.1 Candidatus Woesearchaeota archaeon
ATACTAAAATAACTTCCAAACAAAAAAAGGCATCTCAAGATTGGATTGAATTAATGGATAATAAAGAATTGATGAGAGAGAAAAGAGGTTATCTCAAATTTTATGATATAATTCTAAAGGATTTATTAGGATATGACAACATAAAACACGAAAAGGAAGGGGTTGAATTTTCCTATGAAAAAGATAATAAAAGCATAGTTAGAATTGAGGCAAAGGGCATGGACACACCAGATTTATTCTTACCCCAAAGAAGAGCGAGAGAAGAATCACCCGTCCAGCAAGTTTGGAGATATATGCAGTTACATGCAACGCCTTATGGGATTGTAACCAATTATAAAATTTTTATTTTGTTCAAGTATGATGTGGGAAGCGCAAAGTATTATTTATTTGACTTTGAAGATATAAAGAAAAACTCAGATGAATTAAAAGAATTTGTAGCAATTTTCTCAAAAGAAAGCATAGAGAAAGGATTTATAGACGAGTTGTATGAAAAATCTATTATTGAAGAAAGAGAATTTACAAAAGAGTTCTATAAACTATATCACGAAACAAGATTAATGTTAATAAAAGAGTTCGAGCAAAATACAGATATTAATAAAGACGCTTCTGTGCATTTTGCACAAATTTTTCTTAATAGATTAATGTTCGTATTTTTTGCAGAAGACACAGGCAAAATAGAAAAAGGCGTCGTTGGAGAAAGATTATCCAAAACATTAAATAGCATACACTTGTTTTCATCTAATTCTACTAATATATCTAATGTTTTAGTTGGATTGTTTAGAGATTTAGATACGGGAAGTGATTTTCCTGTTAAATTGTTTGGTTTTAATGGTGGTTTATTCAAGCATCCTATCCCAGAGAGAATACACTTTAAGGATTTTAGAGAAGATAAATTTTTCAATGGGGTTTATCAAAATTCCAAACTCAAAAGCAAAAGTTTAGAATTGAATGAAAAAGAAAAGGAGATATTTGAAAAATATAAGAATAAATTAAATCCAATAATCAAAAACATTTTATTAATGGCTTCGTTTGATTTTAAATCGGAAGTTAATGTTAATATTTTAGGACATATATTTGAGCAGTCTATTTCAGATATTGAAGATTTAAAGACTGACAAAACTTCACGAAGAAAAAAGGAAGGGATATTTTACACACCCGAATACATAACAGATTATATTTGTAGGAATACGATAATCCCCTACCTCTCTAATAATGGAGCAAACACAACCCCAGACTTAATTAGAGAATATGCTGATAACATAAAAGAATTGGAAGGCAAATTTAAACAAACTAAAATTTTAGACATTGCTTGTGGCTCTGGAGCTTTTTTAATAAAAGCAACAGAAATAATGCTTGAAATATTCAAAGCAATTCAGGAATTTAAGCAACAAGAAGGACAATACGAAGCTCAAAGGGGATTAAAGAAAAAAAGCAATAACAAGGGACAATTAATTTTAACAAAATGGAATGAAGAAGAAGAGGCGAGAGAAATTATAGAAAATAATATTTATGGAGTAGATATTAATGAAGAATCTGTTGAAATAACAAAA
>CAYIGH010000070.1:0-1543 GCA_964362915.1 Candidatus Woesearchaeota archaeon
TGCATCGAATCAACCACCTGCCGTATGTCAGTGACAGAACCTTCTATCGATATCTCATCGCCGTATTGCATCTCGTCGTGTAGTTCAATTATCGCAACGCCTATCTTGCTGTAGTAATGCGTAACTTTACCAATCAGTTTTTTCTCTTCCATAATGACTATCGCTTTCTACCTTTTTCCATCTTGTAGAACATCCAGACCGAGAATCCAACCAAAAGTGCGTTTGTCACAAGTGCTCCCAGAACATAAAACTCACTTGATGTTACTGTGATTATTGAAAATTCTGATATCGCCGTGCCTGCAGTCAACAGATAGCTCCATCTTTTAGAAAACAGCATTCCAAGAATTGCAGCTGTATAAAGGAAAATGAAAAGCAGGATGCGCAAATTGAATGCGTCCAGAAATGATAGACCGTTGAAAACGAACCTGACCAAAGATAGTGATATCAGGATGATTGAACCTACGGTATACTTTTCCATTAATGATAATTTAGGCGGGAGGACTTAAAGGTTTTGCTCTTGATTGTGCTTCATAAGCATGGACAATGTTCCATTCATCTGTAGGGAACTCTTGTCTGAATATAATTTCTAAATCAGAATACGGTTTTAACTCACCATACATTAATCCGACATAACCAGAAGAAACTCTTCCATTTCTAAGTATCGTATAAGGATGGTTGGCACTAGTTGGTTCGAAAAGAACCCAGCCATCACTATATCTAGCGGCTAAAAATTCACGCCCTTCTAGTTCTATTCTGCCTACTTGATTGAGATTGTGAAATTTGACTTTACCCATACTACTCAGAGAAGAATTTAGTTAATTCAAGCTTATAAAATGCAGGGGGAGAGATTTGAACTCGCTTCACTCTATCAACTCTAGATTTCCGTTTAAGCAAATAGGCGCCATAGAAACCAACTCTTCATGGTTAGAATCGTTATCAGGCAAGGAGTTAAGAACGAATATCTTCTTTCCATGATCGAAAGCAATTGCCATTTCTAAAAATGTATTGGGACCTATGTAATTAGTCTTACCATCTTTATCATAATTAAGAACCAGAATGGCATCGGATGATTTTATCTTATCAAAATGACCTTTCATCCTTTCTCCTTTGAATGTTGCAAATGCTTCTACATCTTTAGCTTTGAGTTCATTCCAAAAAGTTTTATCTTGTTTCAATTCAGCAGAAAGTGGCAATAACACTTCATGCCCTTGTTTTTCTAGGATGGACTTTACCTCTCTCATTTGTTCAATGAATTTTATGCTTCCGCAAACAGTCATTTTCATAATATTCGATTCTCTGTTAGATTTTTAAGATAGTGCAGGGAGTGTATTCTGAGTTTGAAACTAAATACAGTCGATTTTATTATAGTTTAATTTATAATCCAGATATATAATTTGATTTAAATTCAAGTTAATTTACAGATGTAATTAGTTGCTTTAATGCTTCACCAAAATAGCTCTTGATTTAGCTATCTTTTCTGCATATTCGTTAGCCAAAGCAAACTCTAGAGCCAGTAAATTTTTCACGAAAATATTTTCCCTGT
>CAYIGH010000071.1:0-1511 GCA_964362915.1 Candidatus Woesearchaeota archaeon
CTGGATCATCGGCTTGCTTTAGAAGATTCTCTAACACCAGATCAACAACTTTTCTTCGGTCGACCACAAAATCAGGTTTCACAGCATATCCATCTCTATGTACACACATGAATCCCTGCTCCAATGGATAAACAGGAAGAACATCTTTAGGCCCACCGTAAGGATTATCTTCAGGACCATCCAGACTTTCTGTCGTAAAACGTACACGTCGCTCTCTTCCTGTTACAACATCTCTTATTACAGCCGTTCCTCCCCAACAAGAGCACATCACATAATAATCAACATAACCGGCATGCTTTTTACGATGTTGCCTTGTGTCATCCCTTTCGCCAGTAATTTCAGCCCTGTATCTTTCGCCTTCAAGAACTAGTGTTTCAGCCACAATAATAGATAGTACTAAAATTATTTAAACCCTGTACAGATAGCAATTGAAATGTCCAGTTTTAATCTTTTTAATTTCTTTCCATCCTTCTATCGGATGACTCGCTGAAACTATTCTTGTTCCTTTCCGCAATTCCTTTTCAAATTTCGGTTTCAATCTCTGCGTGAGCTTGTGAGAAAGATACATTACGATTACATCAGCATCGTGTAAATTCTGTTTGAAGATATCGCCGTGAATTATTTTGTTTTCGGTAAATGTTCTAGACAGCCAAACCATTAGTCTATTCTTCTCGATACCGACAGCTTTTGCCCCAAATTCTTTTTCTGCAATAACCAGAACACGTCCATCACCAGAACCAAGATCGTATACAAGATCGTTTTTCTTTACGTTAGCCAGTTTCAACATTTTTCTTATGGTATTCTTTGGCAATGGGATGGGCGGTGCTTCGTTTCTGACCAATTCTAGCCATAACCATATCAGAAATGGGATAGGGATTAATGCCAACCAGTACAAGTCCATAAATAGTTTTTCGTTTATTGTTTATTTATGGCAAGAGGCACTTTTCAAGGGAACGATATCAACGTTTACCTGACTCCAGATGAAATAAGAAAATTGGGACTTTTGGAAATCAGGCATGTTGGTAATCGTGATAGGCTAGATCATCCTCCACTAGAAGTAGAATTAGTAACCGATGGAGTACCAATAAAAGCAACAATAGAA
Source organism: Candidatus Woesearchaeota archaeon (assembly GCA_964362915.1). Taxonomy (GTDB): domain Archaea; phylum Nanobdellota; class Nanobdellia; order Pacearchaeales; family GW2011-AR1; genus JAUSIK01. The sequence continues at coordinate 1,103 of CAYIGH010000071.1, forward strand.
GTAACACAATTACAGCAACCTGAAAGATATAGTGATTACATAAAAGTTGATAGACGTCCAGATGGTTTCTATATACAAATTGATGAAATAGCTCATGACCGAATGCATTATGATAGGCCGACTGATAGAAGACATCCAATTGCCGGAACTAGATACAATGGATCCGATAAAGTAAATTTCTGGTTAGAATAAAGCGCTGAAGGCGAGATTTGAACTCGCAAGCAGCAAGCTGCGCTGGTTTAGCAAACCAGTGCCATACCAGGTTAGGCGACTTCAGCATACATAAAAAATGACAGTTGATATTAATAAATCAAAACATGTTTGATTTAAGCAATCATCATAAACTATGCGCTATTTAAAAATCATACTAGTTTCTTTGTTCATTTTGTTCCTATCTAATATGGTATAC